>NZ_JBWKWB010000002.1:156265-199679 GCF_059421985.1 Pseudomonas sp. GW821-FHT02A11 | reverse complement strand
AGGTTCGGCGCTGATCACAGTTTCTCGGCACGCCACATTTCCTTGTAGGAGCAGTCGGAGGTTACGACGGCCGCGAAAGCGGTGTGTCAGACAAACCGCTTTCGCCACTGTCGCACAGCGCCAGGTGCTGAGTTGATCACCATTCTCAGCACGCCGCAGTTCGCTGTAGGAGCAGTCGGAGGTTACGACGGCCGCGAAAGCGGTGTGTCAGGCAAACCGCTTTTGCCACTGTCGCACAGCGCCGACGGCTCATCGTCAGTTCAACCGTTTTGCGCGCTCTGGATGCACATCTTCAAGCAGGCACCGCCAACGGCACGGTAAACCGGAACACACTGCCCACGCCCAGTTCACTGGTGGCCGTCAGCTCGCCGCCGTGGGCCTTGACGATGCCTTGGGAGATATAGAGCCCCAACCCCGTCCCACTCGGGTTGCCATCGCGAATCCGCCAATAGCGCTCGAACACGTGGGGCAGCTGATCCCGCGCGATGCCGGGGCCTGAGTCGACGACGTTGACCTCGACGAAATCCCCATCCACCGCGGCCGTCACATTGATTCGACCGGCTTTGGGCGTGAACTTGATAGCGTTGCCGACCAGATTGGACAGCACCTGATACAGACGCTCGGGGTCGGCCATGATCATCAGGCCAGGCTCGCCCGTGAAACTCAGGTCGATGAATTTGTTCAGCGCCAGCGGCGTCAGCAGTGTCCAGGCATCCTCGAAGAACTGACTCAGTTCCAGGGGCTGGGCATCAATGCTGTAGCGCCCGGCTTCGATCTTGGAGGTGTCGAGCAGATCCTCCAACAGCGTGCTCATGCGCGCCGTGGCCTGCTGCAAGGTGTCGACCGCCGAACCGAGCCGCTTGGACGCAGGGCTGACTTCAGCCGCAATCACCCGCTGCATCATGCCGCACTGCATGACGATCACCGTCAGCGGGCTGCGCAAGTCGTGAGAGACCACCGCCACCAGCTCATCACGGGCACGCACGGCGTCCTGTTCACGCAGCACCTGGCGCGACAAATCAGACTCCAGCGCCGAGCGACGCAGGTCCGTCGCGGCATAGACATCCCCCACGCTCCACAGTCGCGAGGTGCCGTCGACCTGTTGTTTCCAGACCTCGAACGATTCGCGCGGCTGCAAGCGATCGGCAACGACCACTTTCGAGGCGTCGGGGTTGCCACTCCACTGCACGCTGTCCTTGATCTCGGGGCGAAACCACATCACAGCGTTAGCCACCGGCTTGGGCAAGGTGAAGGCCAGCAAGCCGCTGGCAATGCGCTGATAGGCGCACGCTTGGGGAAAGACCGCGCCCAGGTTCGATGTCTCAAGCACGGGCGTCGCTTGCTGTTGCAGCCATTGCTGGAGCGTCCTGACCTGCTCGGGCGTCGGGCACTGGCCAAACAGGTGAATCTCCTGCTCGATAATCACCGCCGCGCCGCTGGCATCGGCCAGCACCAACAGATCGTCCCCGTGCTCGACCAGCCCTTGGTAAACATCACCCTCGGCCTCTGCCATGGCAAGGGCGAGCGTTTTGAGCAGTTCATCCTTGGCCCGACGCTCACGACGGGCCTGCACTTCTTCAAGGGCGCTGATCTGCATCGACAGCACTTGGCCGATGGTCTGGCAAGCCGCGCGCAGGGTGTGCGGGACTTGCAGCGGCTGGCGGTTGCCACAGCTGATCAGGCCCCAGAGACGATCCTCCTTGAGCAGGGAAATACTCATCGACGAACGCACGCCCATGTTCTGCATGTACTGGCAGTGGATCGGCGACACACTGCGCAGCACGGCAAAGCTCATGTCCAGCGGCTGCCCGTTGTCCGGGCGCAGCGCCGGCAGCATCGGCACCGGCACGTACGTGGCGTCAGGAATGATCCGCAGCCAGTTGAGCCGGTACAGCTCGCGGGCCTGTTCCGGGATGTCGCTGGCGGGAAAGAAAAGCCCTTGATAGGCGTCGAGTTCAGGCGTGGCGGCTTCGGCGATGACTTGGCCGTGGCCCTGCTCCTGAAAGCGGTAGATCAGCACCCGGTCATAGCCGGTCAGCGCGCGGATCTCGCGCACGCTGATGTCGTACAGGTCCGCCAGGCTTTTCGCCGAGTGCAGGCGACGCAGAGTGCGGGTCAGGCGTTGATCGAGGGAGTTGACCGCCGTTTGATCTTCCACCCGCTCCAGCTCCAGAAACAGCAAGCCGTCGTGACGATGAATCAGGCCGTCTACCGACTGGCCGCCGCAACTCAGCGACAGCGGATTGATCTCCTCCAGCGCGCCCAGTGCCACGGCCTCGTGCAGGGCATCGGTTTGATCGACGCCCAGCCAGGTTGACAGCGGCTGGCCGGCGCGCAGTGGGTCGGCGCCGGCAAGCGGTTCATCGGCGCCGCCGAATAATGACGAGGCATTGGCACTGGCTTGTTGTACGACCCAGGTCGATTCATCGATGGTCAGCAACACCCCATGAGGCTGGATGGCGCCGGGAATGCGGATCGGCTCGTCGGCGCAGTTCTGCAGCAACGCCTCCAGGTTCTGTTCGGTCGAGGACGTCATAGCAGCACTCCTGCACGGTCCAGCCACCGTTCGAAGCTGGCAAATGTGGCGCAAGCGGCGTCCACGACCTGAAGATTGAGGCCCGGGCGATCGAAATCGGCCAGTTGTTTGAGAAACGCCTTCCACAAGCGACCGGTGTCGCGGCCATAAACATCGAGAAATTCGCCACCGTTGTCGGCGTCGATGGCCAGGCGGTCAGCGATGATCCTGCGCAGCACCTGCCCGCCCAGGGTCGCGCCCTCCATGACATACATGATGCCAAGCAGGCGCGCTTCGCTGTCGAGCGCTGGCAGTGAGGTGCACAGAGGTAATGCGTTGATCTGCGCACAGCTGAGCCCCAGCGCATGCAAATCCTTGATCAGTGCCGGGGTTTTGCGCCGCTCGGGGTCGAATGCCTCGGCGCCGAGAAATGTCTCGATTTGCCGCTGCAGGGGCGCATGAAAACCGTAGTAGGCCTGGATAATGCGGGTGTAGGTCGCAAGGTCCAGTCCGGGATGGGTCAGTGGAAGTCGGGCTTCCAGGGTCTTGTGCTGCACGGCGGTGGCCGAACGCAGCATCTGCAACACGCCGCAGGGCGGCGCGGTAACGCAAACAGGTGACAGCTCGGGGGTGGCTTCAACCAAGGGCGGTGGCGTCCAGTCTAGAGAAGAGAAGGCTTCGAATACGCAGGCATCGGCAGGTTCACGCAAATGGCTACCGCGCACACTAATGGACGCGGTGGCCGGGTGTAAACATGCGTCTGGATAGTGTCGGGACCCGGCCGCACATCCACAGCGATACGTCGCCTTCTCCTGTAGCAACTCGGTTTGCGGGCGCCAGGGATTTTCAGGGCGCTGGCGATCCGAGTCGCTGCAGGACATATCAGGTCAGCGCATGAATCAGAAGATGTAATCGGTGGTCAGGAAGCTCGACTCGCGGTTGTGAATGATGTCGCTGATCAGCGCCTTGTTGCTCTCCTGAAACTTGGTCGCCACCAGGGTGCGGATTGAGAACACCCTCAGGGCGTCATGCACCGAGAGCGTGCCTTCGGCCGAGTTCTTGCGGCCATTGAACGGGAAGCTGTCCGGGCCGCGCTGGCACTGAGCATTAATGTTGATGCGGCCCACCTGATTGGCGAACGCATCGACCAGACGCCCGACCTGCTTGGAGTCGTTGCCAAAGATACTCAGTTGCTGACCGAAGTCCGAGTCCAGCACGTATTCGATCACCGTTTCCAGATCGCGATACGCCACCACCGGCACCACAGGGCCGAACTGTTCTTCGTGGTAGACGCGCATGTCCGGGGTCACCGGATAGAGCACCGCCGGGTAAAAGAACTGCTGATGGGTGGTGCCGCCACCTTCGTTGACCACCTTGGCGCCTTTGCTCACGGCATCGTCGACCAGCCCTTGCAGGTAATCGGTCTTGCCCGGCTCGGGCAGCGGCGTCAGGGCAACGCCCGGCTCCCACGGCATGCCCGGTTTGAGCTGGGCGAGTTTTTCCTCGAATTTTTCAAGGAAACTGCCCACCACGTTTTCGTGAACGAACAGGATCTTCAGGGCCGTGCAGCGCTGGCCATTGAACGACAGCGAGCCGGTGATGGCCTCGTTGACGGCGTTGTCCAGGTTGACGTCAGGCAGCACGATGCCTGGGTTCTTGGCGTCCAGCCCCAGCGCGGCGCGCAGGCGGTGGGGTTTTGGATGGAGCTTTTTCAGGGCGCTGGCGGCCTTGTTGGTACCGATGAAGGCGAACACATCGATCTTGCCACTGGCCATCAACGCGCTGACGGTCTCGCGGCCGCTGCCGTAGATCACGTTGATCACGCCAGCCGGGAAACTGTCGCGGAACGCTTCGAGCAGCGGGCGGATCAGCAGCACGCCGAACTTGGCCGGCTTGAAGACCACGGTGTTGCCCATGATCAGCGCCGGAATCAGCGTGGTGAAGGTTTCGTTCAGCGGGTAGTTGTACGGGCCCATGCACAGGGTCACGCCCAGCGGCACGCGGCGGATCTGGCCCAGGGTGTCCTGCTCCAGTTCGAAACGGCTGGAGCGACGGTCCAGTTCCTTGAGGGCGTTGATGGTGTCGACGATGTAATCGCAGGTGCGGTCGAACTCTTTCTGCGAGTCCTTGAGGTTCTTGCCGATCTCCCACATCAACAGGGTGACCACGGCGTCGCGCTGTTCGCGCATTTTCTTCAGGAAGGTCTCGACGTGGTGGATGCGCTCGACAACACGCATCGTCGGCCAGGCGCCCTGCCCTCGATCATAGGCCTTGACGGCGGCGTCCAGCGCGTTCATCGCGGTGTCGGCGTCCATCAGCGGCGTGCTGCCCAGCACAACAGTTTCAAGCCCCGCGTCGGTCTTGAGCGACACCGGACTGAGCACCGGCGCGAGTGGTCCTTGCCACTGACGCAGCTCACCATTGACCAGGTACTCACGCTGCTCGATGGCCGGCCCTGCGCGAAACTGCTCGGGGATGTCTTCGGCGCGCGGATACAGGTTGTCCAGGCGATTTTGCAGGGTCATCTCTCGTTACCTCTTCCAGTCGGCAATGGTGCGAACGACACTACGCCACAGCTTTGCCGGAATGAAAAGGTTTGAGATGAATGTCACAGAAGCGTGACACAGACGATGGCTGTCTCCTTGCAGCCGCAGATTACAGGACGTAAGCCCTCAGGCCACTGCCGTCTGGTTGCGACCCTGCGCCTTGGCCCGGAACAGAGCCTTGTCGGCACTATTGAGCAGCGCCTGAAAGGTGTGATCGTCCGGATTCATGGTGGCCACACCGAGGCTTGCGGTGATGGTCTGGCCATGATCGCAGCACAGTTGCGAAATGGCGTTGCGCAGCTGCTCGGCGCGGGTCTGGGCGACGTCGATGGAGGTGTGGGTCAACAGCATCGCAAACTCTTCGCCGCCAAGACGCCCGCAGATGTCGATGTCGCGCACCGATTCATAGATCACGCCGCCAACCTGCCGCAGCACCTGATCCCCTGCCTGATGGCCGTAAGAGTCGTTGATGTGCTTGAAGTGGTCCAGGTCCAGCATCAGCACGCTCAGCGGCAGGTGATTGCGCTTGCAGCTCTCGAAGGTCTGCTCGGCGTGCTTGAAAAACGCTCGCCGGTTTTTCAGGCCAGTGAGCTCATCGGTCTGCGCGGCATGGTTGGCAATGCGGTGGGCATGTTCCATCTCGCGGGTCAGGCGGAAGGCGGTTTCCATGGCCTCCGACAGCTTACGAGTGGCGCTGATGACGTACGAGGCAAACACCAGCGACGCCGCGGCCATGCCAATCTGCGTGCCCGAGGGCTGAATCAGCAGCCACAGCGAACTCGGTAACAACACCAGACCGATGGAGACGATGGTCATCGAACGATAAGCGGAATAGCAGGACACCGCGGCGACCGACATGCCCACGGCAAACAGCAGCACCAAGGTCTGGGTCAGCAAGTCTTCGGGATGCATCAGCGCCAGCGCCCCGCTGCCCCAGATCCCCGCCGAAAGGCACAGCGTGAGCCAGTACCTCAGTTCCCAGCGCTCAGGGGTGCGGGTGTCGACGGGGCTGCGGAACCAGCTCACCAGCAACAGGACGCGTAGCGACGTCGAGGCGCTGAGCAGAGCCAGCCAGATTTTGACCAGCTCATGATCGACCCGGCCCCAGCACAACCAGCCGAGCATCAGTGCGCCGAGAAAACTGCCGGTGACGGAAAAGACGCTTTGCTGGAACAGCAGGTGCAGGCGGTCGGTTCGCACCTGGGCGCGAATCAGGACATCGCGTTCTTGCTGAAACTCGAAGGAATACATCGAAGCCGTTTGCCCACACCTCGGGGATATGGCGGCGATTGTGGCACCCGGCCATGACGGTACACAACCGGCGCAAGGTGAAAGATGGAGAAATCGGGGTTGTGTTCCGGCGCCAGATTCTTCAGAAAAGCGCTGCATAGGGGGTTCTGGCTAACGCCAGGCCTGTTTCGCCTTCGGCGTTACTTGAAAAGACACCCAGTCACCAAGTGTTTGCTCCTGGTTGGGCCCGACTTCGTCGGGCTCCCTCAGCTCCGGCGATGCTACAGGGGTTTTGTGCCTAGCCGAAGATTTGTGCCCGCCGCTGTACCTGTAGGAGCAGTCGGAGGTTACGACGGCCGCGAATGGGGTGGGTCAGCTGCAGATGTTTTATCTGATACACCGCTTTCGCGGCCGTCGTAACCTCCGACTGCTCCTACAGGGTTTCCAGGTAACTCGCTGAAAGGCGAAACGGTTCTGCCCCTAGGCAGAACCTGCGACCATATACCGCTGATAAAACCCCTCGGTCGCCAGATTCTTGTCCTTGGCCTCGAACATGATGTCGAACCGATCCAGAAACTGCAGCGCGTACCGGTTCGTCCAGTCATTCCACATCTGGTCGCTGTGCAAATACAGATCCCGCTTGTTCACCACTTTCAACAGTTCTTCCATCTCCAGCTTGCGATCCGCCGCGAACCCCAGCGCTTGAAGACTCTCCGGCGGCTGCGAGTAATGCATCGCAGGCCGCACCCCGCGCCAGCTGTCGACGATCCGCCCGACCCGCTCGTCATCCGGCGCAATGTAGCGCCCCTCATGAATCCAGCAATGGTGAATATCCAGCACCACCGGCGCCAGGTCGGCCAGTTGCAGGCAATCGTCCACGCCATAGGTCTTCTCATCGTTCTCGAAGGTGATGCAATTGCGCGCCACCTCCGACAACCGCGGCCACACCGCACGCACGCCCTCGGCGCCCAGCCGCCCGGCAATGTGGATATTGCATTTGAGGTCCTGAAAGCGACGGCCGTAGCCCATCATGCGGATCATGTCGGCGTGGTATTCGAATTCGGCGAGGCTGTTTTCCACCACATCAGGCCTGTCCGAGCCCAATACGCAGAACTGCCCCGGATGGAACGACACCCGGATATCGCCCTGACGCGCAGCGTCACCAATGGCGGCGAACAGGCTTTGCAGGCGGGTCATGACCGAAGGCGTCTGATAGAACGCAGCGACTTTGGGGTGGCTGTAGAACGGCAACAGGTCACTGCTCAGGCGCAGCATGCGACGGGCTTGGGGCAACTGCGCGACATAGCCTAGCAAACGGACCTGCGCTGCCAGGTTGTGCTCAACGATGTCCAGCAGCTTGTCCTGGGCTTGCTGCAGGGTGACACTCTCCATCCAGCGCAAGGTGGTGGTGCGCGGGTTGTAATCGCCCTCCAGCACCTTGAGTTCCTTGAGCGACAGTGCGCGCTCAGGGTGGCGGTACATGCAGGCGAAGCCGATCCGGGGTGTGTTCACGAAGGGTCCTTTGACGCGATTGAATACTCAGGTAGAGAAGACTATGCGCGCGGGACAGGAGTTCGCCAATCAGGCTTGGGATTGCTCCGCCATGGCATTGCGCCGTGTTCTGTGTTCTGTGTTCTGTGTTCATGAAATACGAAAGGTCGCGAATCTGCAGGTTGATGCTTATCGGTGGGACGCTCCGTCACGCCTGAATGCGCCGTGACACTATGACAGGCGCCTGCGTGTCAGTGGCTGAAAAAAAGTGCCGGCACAGGGTAGCAATCGGCCTTGCAAAGCATCATCTAAGAAGTCACGGCGATGCTTGCCTGCCGCGCTCGCTGGCGAGCACACTGCCTGACCACTCCAAACCGGTGCGTCCACCGCGTAACAGGAAGGAATGAATCATGAGCACTCAAACCGAAACCGCGCTGCTCGCCGGCGGCTGCTTCTGGGGCATGCAGGACCTGCTGCGCCGCTACCCTGGTGTGCTGTCCACCCGCGTCGGTTATTCCGGCGGGGATGTGGAAAACGCCACCTACCGCAACCACGGCACCCACGCCGAAGCCATTGAAATCGTCTTCGACCCGGCCGTCATTAGCTACCGCAAGATCCTCGAATTCTTCTTCCAGATCCACGACCCGTCCACGGCCAATCGCCAGGGCAACGACATCGGCCTGAGCTACCGTTCGGCGATTTTCTACCTGAGCGAAGAACAGAAACGCGTCGCCGAAGACACCGTGCAGGACGTCGACGCCTCAGGCCTGTGGCCCGGCAAGGTCGTCACCGAAATCGCCCCGGCGGGCGCGTTCTGGCAGGCCGAGCCCGAGCATCAGGATTATCTGGAACGTATCCCGAATGGCTACACCTGCCACTTCATTCGCAAGGATTGGGTGCTGCCCCGGCGCGCTTGAAGGTCAGTGACACACCAACCCGTCACTGATCTTCATGCTGTCCAACAGAAACGCATTGCTGTGCAGGCCCCAGGCTTTTTCCTGGCCGCCCCGGGACTGCCAGTCGCGCAGCCCGGCCTGCAGCAGGTGCAGGCTTTTCGGGTCCGGTTGCGCGAGGTAGACCCCGGCGTCGCTGCTGGCGTCCAGGGTTTGCGCGAGCATGCGGTAGAAGCGCCAGTCGGGGGTTTGCAAGAGGCTGGTGAGCACCGTGCGCTCGTCGGCCAGCAACTGGCAGTCACCGGCCATGAAGGCGGTGGCGGCGCGAATGCCGGAGACATAGGTCTGAATCTGCGCGCCCTGATGCTGCAAGGTGTGGGTCCAGGGGCTGCCGTTGGCGATGCAGACTGTCTGGCCCTTGACCGGGGAAGACGGCGCGTTGCGCAGGCTCAGCAGCGCGCCTTTTTGGTAGGCGCGGGGCACGTCGCTCAGCGCCGCGCGTTGTCGTTCGAGCCCCGGAATATCGAGGCTCCCGGCAATCACGGCATCGACCTCGCCCTTGCGTAAAAAACCTGTGATGTCCTGCGCGGGAATGGCGACCAGTTGCACGTTCACGCCCAGATAACGCCCCAACGCCGAGGCCAGTTCGCTGTCCATTTCGTCCGGTTCCGACACCAGCGCGTCGGTGCTGTAGGTCGGCCTGGGGTAGCTGCGCACGCCCACCCGCAACACCTGCTGCGCCTGGGCCTTGGCCAAAACCGGGCCCGGAGACGGTTCAGCGCCGTCGATCATCGGCAGCCACCAGATGGCGCACACGGCGCCGACGCCGATCAGGCCGGCCAGGCTCCAGCGAATCCAGCCGCCAGTAAACGCCGCACTGGAACTACCCCGCATGTTTCAATCCACGTCGCCAGCGGGTGAAACGCCGCTCCACCAGCGCCAACAGGAAGTTCAGCAGCAAGCCCACCACGGCCAGCAGCAGGATGCCGGCGTACATGCTCGGAATCTGAAACACCTCCTGAGAATTGAGCGTCAGAAAGCCCAGCCCCGAATGGGCGCCGATCATCTCAGCGGCCACCAATGCGGTAATGCAATAGGCCCCGGCCAAGCGCACCCCGGTGAAGATCGAAGGGGATGCCGATGGCAGGACGATCTTCAAAAACAGGAAACGCCGGTTGGCGCCCATCGACAGTGCCGAGTTGATCAACAGGCTGTCGACCTGCTTCACGCCGCTGATGGTGCTTAACAGGATCGGCCAGAACGACGCCCAGAAGATAATCGCAATTTTCGACAGCTCGCCAATGCCCAGAAACAGGATGAACACCGGGAACAGCGCCAGCGCCGAGGTCTGGCGGAAGAACTGCAGCAGCGGGTCGAGGATCCGCTCCAGCCGCGCGAACCAGCCCATGAGCAACCCCAGGGAAATCCCGATGACAACGGCCAGTGCAAGACCTGCCAACGAGCGGATCAGACTGGCCTGCACATGCTTGATAAGCGCGCCGTTGCCCGCCATGTCGACGATGGCTGCCAGCACGGCGGAAGGCGGGCTCAGGTAGCCGGGATTGACGATGCCCAGGCGCGGCAAGGCCTCCCACAGCGCGAGAAACCCGATGATGCCGAGGGTGCTGTCCAGCGCGCGGCGCGATGCCCTCGCCCAGCGTGCGATCAATGTCTGAGGTAAAACCACGTGCGTGCCCATGCTCAAACCCCCACTCGATAACCGCTACGGCGCGCGATCTGTTGCCAGCTTTCATGGCGGGCGCTCTCTTCAACTTCCAACGCATCAGGCAACACGCCGCCCATGCCTTCACGCAACAAGGCCCAAGCGCGCTGGCGCAGGTGGACGAAGGCGTGGCTGTTGCGCAGTTGCGGCAGCCGGGGGCGCGGCAGGTCGATGTCGATGATGTCCTTGATGCGCCCGGGTCGCGGGGTCATCACGGCGACGCGATCGGACAGAAAGATCGCTTCGTCCAGGCTGTGGGTGATGAACACGATGGTCTTTTTATGCAGGTCCCAGATGCGCAGCAATTCGTCCTGCAGGGTTTCGCGGGTCTGCGCGTCGAGGGCGGCAAAGGGTTCGTCCATCAGCAGCACGTCAGGCTCGTAGACCAGCGACCGGGCGATGGCCACACGCTGACGCATGCCGCCGGACAGCTCGTGGGGGTAGCGCGAGGCGAAGCCGGTCAGGCCCACCAGGTCCAGGTATTCGCGCGCACGCTCACGCCGTTCGGCCTTGCCAACGCCACGGATTTCCAGGCCCACGGCGATGTTGTCGAGCACCGAGCGCCAGGGCAGCAAGGCGTAGCCCTGAAACACCACGCCCTGATTGCGATTGATGCCTTGCAGGGGATTGCCGTCGATGTTCAGGGTGCCGCCGGTTTTCTGCGCCAGGCCCGCCAGAATGTTCAAGTAGGTAGATTTTCCGCAGCCAGAGGGGCCGAGGATCGACAGGAATTCGCCTTCGCGCACGTCGAGATCGAAATCCTTGAGCACCTCGACCCGCTCGCTTTTGCCGGCTTCGTCCTGGGCCTGGTATTCCATGTGCAGGCCTGATGTGGAGATTTTGTGCACTGATGCCTCATTTGTCCTTTGGATAAACACCCTTTTTGCCGGGCGAAGGCCGACTCTCTGTGGGAGCGAATTCATTGGCGATGGCCGGACAGACGGCGCAGATGCATCGCCTGAAACATCTATCGCGAATGAATTCGCTGCCACAGGTCTTTCATCGGCTGCATGACCGTGTGAATCCGCACCTGAAAACCGCGCTTACGCCTTGGCCAACGCATTGAATTGGTTGGTGTACACATCCTTCACCGACACCGCGCCGGGTTTGATCTTCTTCTCGTTTTCGAGGATGTCGATGTAGTACTGGATCGGCGGTTCGGTCACGACCAGGTCGTCGACGTAGGCGTAGCGTTCCACCAGTTCCAGCGGGGTGCCGATGCGTTTGGAGACGATCTTGCGCGCCTCGTCCGGGTTGGCGTTAACCCAGTTGGCGGCCTTGGCGATGGCAGCAACGAAGTCCTCGGTCGCTTCGAGGTTTTCGCGAATGAACTTGCCGTAGCCGCTGTACGGCGCCATGCCGCCCAGGCCCTTGTCCAGGTCGTAGTCGCTCCACAGCTTGCGCAGTTCGGGGTTGTGTTCGGCGCCGCCGGAGGCTGGCGGGTGGATGATGGCGATGTCGACGTTGCGGCTGAGCACGGTCTGCTCGCCCTGATTGTCCGGCACCACCACCCAGTTGATCTTGTCGACGTCGACCTGATGCTCGCGCAGGTACTTCTTGGTGACGAACTCCGCACAGGCCCCGAAACTGTTGAAGCCGACGGTTTTGCCTTCCATGTCCTTGGGCGTGAAGATCCCCGAATCGGCGCGCACGAAATACTTCATGTGCGGCGCCTCCTGCAGGGTCTTGCCGCCCGCGGCGACCACCTTCAAATCCAGCCCGCTGGCAATCGCCGAAATCACCAGCGGCACCATGCGCGAGCCGAAATCGATTTCGCCGGTGCCCACCAGCGGAATGATCTGCGGCGCGGCGATCTTGCCGATGTAGTTCGGCCTGGTCCGCGTGCCTTCGAAGTAACCGAGCGAGTCGGCCAGGTACACCAGGTCGAACGACGGGTTGTCCGGGTACTTGAAGCTGACCACCTGATCCCAGCGTTTCTTGATCACGGCGGGCGCGGCGTTGGCGGTTTTTTCCGGTTTGTCGCAGCCCGGCAGGATCAGCCCGGCTGCGGCGGCCGTGCCCAGTAACGCGACCTGTTTGATGAAGGCCCTGCGGCTGTTGCGTTCTTGCATGGTGAACATTCCTCTGTGTGGCAGCCGGTGGGCCTGGCGGGATTAGAAGGTCAGCTGGAAACGCTCGGCGAGCCGGGCTTACACCCGGGACTGACGGCCGAAAAACGGGTGGCTCGGGTCGTTGTAGCCTGGCGTGGAGGAATGCCCGGTCACCACCAGATCATTGATGAACGCCTCGTCTTCAGCGCTGAAGGCGTACTCCAGCGCCGGCAGGTAATCGTCCCATTGCGCTTCGGTGCGAGGGCCGGCGATGGCCGACGTGATCAGGCGGTTGTTGAGCACCCAGGCCAGGGCGAACTGCCCGCTGGTGATGCCGCGCGCCTGGGCATGGTCCTTGATGCGCTGCGCGAGATTCAGTGACTCCGGGCGCCATTCGGTCTGCTGCAAGCGCGGGTCGTTACGCCCTGCACGGGTGCCTTCCGGCGCTGGCTGGTCTGGCACATATTTGCCGGTGAGCACGCCACGGGCCAGCGGGCTGTAGGACACCACACCAATGCCGTAATAATCGGCGGCAGGCAGGTGCTCCACTTCGATCTGCCGGTTGGCCAGGTTGTACAGCGGCTGGCTGGCAGCGGGACGCTCGACGCCGAGCAGGTCGGCGGTGCGGCTGAATTCGGCGAGTTTCCAGCCGCGGTGGTTGGACAGCCCGTAGCTGCGGATCTTGCCCGCGCGAATCAGGTCTGACAGCGCGCGCAGGGTTTCTTCCACCGGGGTTTCCGGGTCTTCGCGGTGCAGGTAAAAGAGGTCGATGTAGTCGGTGTTCAGGCGCCTGAGGCTGGCGTCCACGGACTGAATCACGTTGTTGCGCGAGGCGCCGCGATTGTTCGGCCCCTCGCCGCCCGGGTTGGGATTGACGAACTTGGTCGCCAGCACCCACTGCTGACGTTTGGCGGCGATCAGCCGACCGACCACTTCTTCGGAGGCGCCAGCGTTGTAGCCGTTGGCGGTGTCGATGAAATTCACGCCCTGCTCGAACGCCTTGTCAGTGATGCGCCGGGCCACGGCCTCATCGGTCTGCCCGCCGAACATCATGGTGCCCAGGGTCAACGGCGAGACTTTAAGACCGTGACGGCCCAGTGAACGGTATTGGATAGCACTCATGAACAGGTCTCTCTAAATAGATAAACAATAGGCGTGCCGCCACGCAGGTGCATATAACTTAGCGGCGAATAAAGAAAATTAAAAATCTGCCGGCGACAATAAGGATCCGAACAATTATCCGTCAACATAATCCGCTATAACTTTTAAAGCTAAAGTTATTCCGCACGGATTTTTTACTGTGCTTCATCTGGCATACGCCCTGTAGCAGTCCGGCTTACCGTCGGTGGCGTACTTGCAAGCGCTGCCGCCGGCAAGCCGTGCTGCTACAGAAGCCATATAAGTGTTTCTCCAGCAACAGTTGTTAAACACAAGTACACACTCAAGAGCAGTAACACTCTGCGAATCTAATAAAACTCCGACGCTCAGCCCATACAAACAAGTTAAATACTGTTTTTTCTGTTATCGGCACATCCCTTGCAATTACTCAACGACAACATTCATTGCCGGAGTGTTTCAATTGCCTGTTAATCGTTCTCCACTGGACTTTCCCGACAGCCCGTTATCGAAAGCATTTGCCCAACCGTTAATGCTGGGTTTGTTTCTTCCCATTCAATCCGGGGGCTGGAGTGCATCGGCATTACCCCGTGGCACTGATTGGTCTTTCGACTACAACAAGCAACTGACACTGCGCGCAGAAGCCCTGGGTTTCGATCTGGTGTTCGCTCTGGCTGAATGGCTGGGCAAAGGCGGCTACGGTGGCGACATCCGCTACCACGATGAATCCCTCGACGCCTTCATCACACAGGCCGCGCTGGCGTCGGTGACCGAACGCATTCTGCTGATCTCCACCCTGCACGTGCTGTACGGCCCGTGGCATCCGCTGCATCTGGCCAAGTTCGGCGCCACCCTGGATCACATCAGCCAGGGTCGATGGGGCTTGAACCTGGTCACCGGCCATCGCCATCGCGAACACCGCCGTTTCGGCAACGAGCCGATCGAGCACGATCAGCGCTATTTGCAGGCCGACGAGTTCATTCGGGTCGTGCAAAAACTCTGGGCCAGCGACGAGAACGTCGACTTCAACGGCGATTACTACACGCTCGAAGAGGCCTACAGCAGCGTCAAGCCACGTTTCGGCCGCCCTGTACTGGTCAACGCCACCGGCTCCACCGCCGGGATCGACTTTGCCGCGCGGCATTCGGACATCGTCTTCACCACCAGCCCCGGTAGCGCCGAGATCGAAGACGCGCTGAGCAAGCTGCCCGAGCATTTGCAGCGCATCAAACACGCCGCACAGGGGTACGGGCGTACCGTGCGCACGCTGATCAACCCGCTGGTGATCTGCCGCGACAGCGACGCCGAAGCCTGGGAACACCATGCCGCGATCACTGCCGCAGGCGATCCCGGGACCCTTGAAGGACACGCCCGGGAAGCCAGCGACGCCCACGCCTGGCGCGGTCACAAGGCCGATCACCGCTATGTCGGCGGCAACATCCAGCTGGTCGGCAGCCCGGAAACCGTGGTGCGCGACATCATTCGCCTCAAGCAGGCGGGCATCGACGGCATTCAACTGAGCTTCTTCGACTTCAAGCCAGACCTGGAGCAATTCGGCGAGCGGGTTCTGCCCTTGCTCAAACAGGCCGGCCTGCGCCTCTGACACTTTTCAAGCAGCGCTTTGCTCAAGGATCACTGCCCAATGCCTTTTTCCCGTCGTCAATTCATCGCAGGGCTGTCCGCCCTGCCCTTGCTGGGCGCCAGCGTGCCGTTTCTGCCGAGCGCACTGGCCGCAGCCACTGCCGAAGCGGTCACGGGCCGTCGCATCTTCAACCTGCTGGTCAACCCCGAACCGCCGACGCTGAGCTCGTTCAACACCTCGGCGGGCACGGCCATCACCGCCAGCAGCAAGGTGCTCGAAGGTCTGCTGCGCTACGACGAGAACCTCACACCACAGCCGGGCCTGGCGGTGTCCTGGGAAGCGGCGGCCGATGGCCTGAGCTACACATTCACATTGCGTAAGGGGGTCAAATGGCACGACGGCCAGCCATTTACTGCTCAGGACGTGGCCTTCTCGCTGGAAACCAACAAGCGCTATCACCCGCGCGGCGGCAGCACCTTTGCCAACCTGGCGAGCGTCGAGACGCCGGACGACCACACCGCCATCGTCAAGCTGGCCAAGCCCGCGCCGTACCTGATTCGCGCCTTCGCCGGCAGTGAAACACCGATCCTGCCCCAGCACCTGTACGCCTCGGGCGACCCGCTGAGCAACCCGCACAACAACGCGCCGGTCGGCACCGGCCCCTATCGCTTCAAGCAGTGGCAGCGCGGCAGTTTCATCGAGTACGAGCGCAATCCGGATTACTGGGATGCCAGCCTGCCGGGGGTCGACACGCTGTTTTTGAAAGTGGTGCCTGATTCGGCCTCGCGCCTGGCAGCCTTCGAAAACGGCACCCTGGACGCCGGTGGCCAGAGCCCGGTGCCGCTGAGCGATCTCAAGCGCCTGACCCAGTCGGGCAAGCTCAAATACACCAGCCGCGGTTACGCCTACAGCATCACGCCGACCATGCTCGAGTTCAACCTTGACCACCCACTGCTCGGCCGCCACGAAGTGCGTCAGGCCATCGCCCACGCCATCGACCGCGAGGTGGTCAAGAAGGTGGTGTATTACGGCTATGCCGACGTCAGCGTGTCGCCTATTCCGAAGAACTTCCCGCAGTACGTCTACGCCGGGCCCGACCCGTACCCGTTCGATGTGGCCAAGGCCAACGCCCTGCTCGATCAGGCCGGCTTGCCGCTCAAAGGGACATCGCGTTTCAGCCTGACCCTCGACCCGCTGCCCTACGGCGACAGCTACGCGCGCACCGCGGCCTACATCCGCACGGCACTGGCGCGCATCGGTATTGACGTGCAGCTGCGTTCCCAAGACTTCCCGACCTACACCAAACGCATCTACACCGACCGTGATTTCGACTTCGCCGTGGTCGGCATGGGCACCATGTTCGACCCCACCGTGGGCGTGCAGCGGCTCTATTGGTCGAAGAACTTCCGCAAGGGCCTGCCCTTCTCCAACGGCTCGCATTACAACAACCCCGAGGTCGATCGCCTGCTGGAAAGCGCCGCCGTGGAGACCGACGAGCAGAAGCGCGGCGACCTGTTCAAGGCCTTCCAGAAGATCGTCATTGAGGAGCTGCCCAATATCACCCTGGTCATGCAGCAACAGGTCACGGTGTTCAACGCCAGGGTTTCCGGGTTTGAAGCCGATGGCAACGGCCTGGATGGCAGCCTCGCCAATGTGAACCTCAGTGGCGAAGTGGTCGCCCATGGCTGAGCGCCTGAGGATGTTCCGTCTGGCCCGCCGCACGCTGTGGCAGGCCATCCCGACGGTGTTCGGCATTCTGCTGCTGAACTTTCTGTTGCTGCGGCTGATTCCCGGTGACGCCGTGGACGTGTTGGCCAGCGAGTCGGGAGGCGCCACAGAGGCCACCCTCGCCCAGTGGCGCAGTCATTTTGGGTTGGATCTGGGCTTGGGTCAGCAGTTGCTGGCTTACCTCCGCCACCTGGCGCATCTGGACCTTGGGCTGTCGCCGCGCTTCAACCTGCCGGTGAGTCAACTGGTGTTCGACCGGCTGCCCAACACCCTCCTGTTGATGGTCAGCGCGCTACTGCTGGCATTGGCCATCGGCATCGCCGCCGGTGTGGTGATGGCCAGCAAGGTCGGGCGCTGGCCGGATCGCGTGTTGTCGCTGACCGTGCTGCTGCTCTATTCCACGCCGGGCTTCTGGATCGGCCTGATGGCCGTGGTGCTGTTTTCCGTGACCCTTGGTTGGCTGCCCAGCGACGGCATCGAAACCTTGGGGCTGGACCTGCACAGCGTTGACTGGCTGCTCGACCGCATTCGTCACGCGATTCTGCCGGTGCTGACCCTGGCCACGTTTTACATCGCGCTGTACGCCCGCCTGACCCGCGCCTCGATGCTGGAAGTGCAGCGTCAGGATTTCGTGCGCACCGCCAAAGCCAAGGGCCTGCACCCGATTCGCGTCGCTGTTCGCCATGTGCTGCGCAATGCCCTGCTGCCGGTGACCACCATGGCCGGGCTGCATTTTGCGGCCCTGCTGGGCGGCGCAGCAGTGACCGAGACCCTGTTCGGCTGGCCCGGCCTTGGCCGTTTGACCCTCGATGCCGTGCTGTCGCGGGACTACAACCTGCTGCTCGGCATCCTGCTGCTGTCGTCGATTCTGGTGGTGGTAGTCAACGTCGCCATGGACCTGCTGCAAGCCTGGCTCGACCCGAGGATTCAAGCCGAATGATGACGCCGACCGAACTGCAACCCTGCTTGAACTGCCTGCCCACACTGCAACCGTGCTTTAACAACTTGCCCACACCGCAGCCTCACCTGTGGGAGCGAATTCATTCGCAAGACGGCCGTTCGGTCGAGGGAGATCTATCGCCTGCACCGACCCTCGCGAATGCATTCGCTCCCACAGGACTCGGTGCAGGCAGGCAAACTCGGGTTTCCGTCCAATCGCTTTGCGCGCGAACACACCACGATAAGGACGGCCACCTGAACAACTCGCCCACACCGCAACCCTGCTTGAACAACCTGCCCACACCACAGCCCCACCTGTGGGAGCGAATTCATTCGCAAGACGGCCGTTCGGTCGAGGGAGATCTATCGCCTGCACAACCCCTCGCGAATGAATTCGCTCCCACAGGGCTCGGTGCAGGCAGGCAAACCCGGGTTTCCGTCCGATCGCTCTGCGCGCGAACACACCACGATAAGGACGGCCACCTGAACAACTCGCCCACACCGCAACCCTGCTTGAACACCCTGCCCACACCGCAACCCTGCTTGAACAACCTGCCCACACCGCAGCCCTGCTTGCATACCCCGCCCACACCGCAGCCCCACCTGTGGGAGCGAATTCATTCGCGAGACGGCCGTTCGGTCGAGGGAGATCCATCGCCTGTACCGACCCTCGCGAATGCATTCGCTCCCACAGGACTCGGGGCAGACAGGCGAACCTGCGTGAGGTCCGGGCCGGACCGCGATGATGTATCACCTTCTTTGCAACAGTGAGCAGTCAATGACGATCAGTGCAATCCAGCCGATAAGCACCGGCCACAGCGAAAGCGTCTGGGGTGCGTTGCGGCGCAGCCCGGCAGCGCTGGCCGGCACCAGCATTCTTCTGGCGACTTTGGCCATGGCCCTGAGCGCCGGCTATTTCTTCCCCGGTGACCCGTCGGAAATGGTCGCCGAACCCATGCTCTGGCCGTTCAGCGACCCGGCCTACCCGCTGGGCACCGACTCCCTGGGCCGTGACGTGGCCGCCGGCATTGCCTACGGCGCCCGAGCCTCGCTGCTGATTGCGGTGTACGGCACGCTGTTGAGCGTGTTGATCGGCGTCACGGTGGGCGCACTGGCCGGTTACCACGGCGGGCGTCTGGGCGATGTGCTGATGCGCATCAGCGAAGTGTTCCAGACGGTGCCGTCGTTCCTGCTGGTGATCGTCATCGTCGCCATCGGCAACCCCACCGTGAACATCATCGCCATGGCCATCGGAGTGTCGTCCTGGCCCACGGTCGCGCGGCTGATTCGCGCGGAATTTCGCACCCTGCGCGAGGCTGACTTCGTCACCGCGGCCCGCAGCCAGGGCTTCAGCACCCGCTCGATCATCCTTCACGAAATCCTGCCCAACGCCCTGGCGCCTTTGGTGGTCACGGCCTCGATTCTGGTGGCGTCGGCGATCCTCATCGAAGCGGGTCTGGCGTTTCTCGGCATGAGCGACCCGAACCGCCCGAGCTGGGGCGGCATGATCGGCAGCGGCCGCGAACAGATCGCCAGCGCCTGGTTCCTCACGGCACTGCCCGGTATGGCGATCATTGCCGTGGTGCTGGCCTTCAACCTGCTGGGCGATGGCCTCAACGATGCGCTCAACCCGCGCCTGCGCAGGTACATCCCATGAGCCTGCTCGACGTACGCGGGCTGCGCGTGAGTTACGAAGGCTTCGATGCCGTGCAAGGGCTGGACTTCACCCTTGAGGCCGGCGAAACCCTGGCGTTGGTCGGCGAGTCTGGCTGCGGCAAATCCACCACCGCGCTGGCGCTGCTCAGGCGATTGCCGGACAACGCAACGCTCAGCGGTCAGGCGCTGTTCGAAGGCCGTGACCTGCTGCAGCTGTCGCCCCGAGCGATGCGCCGCTTGCAGGGCAACGCCCTGGGCATGGTGTTTCAGGAGCCGCTGTCGAGCCTCAACCCGGTGCTGACCTTGGGCGAGCAACTGACCGAAACCCTGCTCACCCACACCGACCTCACGCGCCGCCAGGCCTGTAAACGCGCCGAAGAACTGTTCGGCCTGGTGCAGCTGCCGCGCCCGGCCGCGCACCTGCGTGAGTACCCGCAGCATTTGTCGGGCGGGCAGCGCCAGCGGGTGATGATCGCCATGGCCATCGCCTGCGAACCGCGCCTGTTGATCGCCGACGAACCCACCACGGCGCTGGACGTTTGCGTGCAGGCGCAGATCCTCGAATTGCTCGACAGCCTGCGCAAGGAACTGCGCATGGGCCTGCTGCTGATCACCCATGACCTGGGCGTCGTCCGCCAGCAGGCCGACCGGGTGATCATCATGCACGACGGCCAGGCGCTGGAGCATCGGCGCAGCAGCGAGCTGTTTCAGCACCCGACACACCCTTACACCCAAGGCCTGCTCAGCGCATCCCTTGGCCGCGATCACGATCAGCATTACCTCGATCAGCGCCTGCCGGAGATTCAGGTCACGCGTAAACCGGGCCAGGCCAATCAGTACAAGGTCAGCAACACCCACTATTCCCCCGGCCACGCGCCACGCCCCGCGACACCCGGCAAGGCGCCGCTGCTGCAGGTCGACAACCTGAGCCTGGGCTACGGCGAGCGTGACGTGCTCAAAGGGTTGTCGTTTGCCATCAGCGAGCGGGAAACCGTGGGGCTGGTGGGTGAATCCGGCTGCGGCAAGTCGACCCTGAGCAAGGCCCTGCTGGGCCTGCTGCGACCCCGTCAGGGCCAGATCCACTTCAGCGGTCGCGACATCGCCACCTTGAATCCGACTGAGCAACTGGCCTGGCGCGGGCAACTGCAGATGGTCTTCCAGGACCCGTATGCCGCGCTCAATCCACGGCACAGCGTCGAGCACATACTCGACCGGGTTCAGCGCCTGCACGGCCAGACCGACCCGCAACTCAGACGCCAGGCGCGGGAGCAGATGCTCGATGCCGTGGGCCTTGCGCGCAACAGTCTGGACCGCCTGCCCCATCAGTTTTCCGGTGGCCAGCGCCAGCGCATCGGCATCGCCAGGGCGCTGATCGTCAAACCGAAACTGGTGATCTGCGACGAGCCGGTGTCGGCGCTGGATGTGTCGACCCAGGCGCAGATTCTCAACCTGCTGGTGGAGCTGCGCGAAGCGTTCGATCTGTCGTACCTGTTCATTTCCCACGACCTCTCGGTGGTGCGCTACTTCTCCGATCGGGTGCTGGTGATGCACGAAGCCAACATCGTCGAGCAGGCCACGCCCCACAGCCTCTGGCAGCACCCGCAACACAGCTACACCCAGCGCCTGCTGGCGGCCATTCCCGGCAGTCGTCAGGCCACGATTCCCCTGAGCCGCAGCCTGTCGTTCGCTGTGGCCTGCTGATCCCTTGAAAACCTTGCCCCCGAACTTCAGCCCCGATTTACAAGGAGTACCCTGATGAGCAAACGTCCCGACACCCTGAAACTCGGCCTGTTCCTGCGCGCCACCGGGCACCACATCGCCGCGTGGCGCGACACCGGCTCCCAGGCCGACGCCGGCATCCGCCTGAACCATTTCATCGACCTGGCGCGCAAGGCCGAAGCCGCTGGTTTCGACACGCTGTTTCTCGCCGACAGCGTCTCGGTGCGGGGCATCGATGCGCCGACCTTCGACCGGGTGATCGCCCCCAGCCTGAGCTTCGAGCCGCTGACCCTGCTCTCGGCCCTCGCCGCCGTGACCTCGCGCATCGGTCTGGTGGCCACCGCCAGCACCAGCTACAGCGAGCCCTTTAATCTCGCGCGGCAGTTCGCCTCGCTGGACCAGATCAGCGGCGGCCGGGTGGGCTGGAACCTGGTCACCAGCAGCGATCCCGATGCCGCGAAGAACTTCGGCGGCGCCTCGGAAGGCAATCAGGCGGCCCACGCCGACCGCTACAGCCGCGCCCGGGAATTCCATGAAGTGGTCGACAAGCTGTGGGACAGCTGGGAAGACGACACCCTGCTGCTGGACAAGGAGAAAGGCGTCTTTTTGGACCGCAACAAGCTGCACCTGGCCGATCACCATGGCGAGCATTTTCATGTGCGCGGGCCGCTGAACGTGTTGCGCTCGCCCCAAGGCAAGCCGGTGCTGGTGCAAGCCGGGGCCTCCGACGATGGCCGGGCGCTGGCTGCGGCCACGGCTGAAGCGATCTTTGCCGCGCACCAGAGCCTGGCCGATGCCCAGGCCTTCTACAGCGATATCAAGTCCCGCGCTGCTGTGCTCGGCCGCAAGCCGGAGCACATCAAGATCCTGCCGGGGGTGACCATCTTCACCGCGCCGACTTCCGCCGAAGCCCACGCCAAACACCAACGCCTGCAGGATCTGGTGCATCCACAAGTGGGCCTGAGTTTGCTCTCGGGCCTGCTGGGCGGGGTCGATCTGTCCCATCTGCCGCTGGACGGCCCGCTGCCGCAAGACCTGCCGGCCACCAACGCTTCGAAGAGCCGCCAGCAGCTGATTCTGCAACTGGCCGCTGAAGGCCTGAGCATTCGCGAGCTGTACCTGCGACTGGCCGGCGCACGGGGCCACTGGACGCTGGTGGGTTCCCCTGAGGAAGTGGTCGATCAGCTGCAAGCCTGGTTCGAGGGCTACGGCGCCGATGGTTTCAACATCCTGCCGCCGACTTACCCCGAAGGGCTGGACGACTTCATCGCACTGATCCTGCCGGAGCTCAAACGTCGCGGCCTGGTGCCTGAAGACGGGCCGACCGGCAACACCCTGCGCGAGCGTCTGGGCCTGCCTTACCCGGCGCATCCGGCCACCCTGCTGCGCGAGCGGTCGGTCGCGGTCTGACCGATTCAACCACGAGGCCGACGCTTTTCAGCCACGAGGCGGACGCCGTGGCAACCACGAGGCCGACGCCGTCCCAACCACGAGGCGGACGCCTCCTTCTTTATCGCTTTGCAAAGAGAGTTTGAGCATGACCCACCAGATCAACGCAGCCTGGGGCGCGGGGCCTTCGACGGGATACGAGCAACTGGCCGAGCGTTTCCGCCCACTGTTCGCCCACTTGCGCGAAGGCGCCATCAGCCGCGAGCTGGAACGCCGCCTGCCCCACGAGGAATTGCAGCTGCTCAAGGCGTCCGGGTTTACCGCGCTGCGGGTGCCCAAGGAATACGGCGGGAGCGGCATTACCCTGCCGGAGCTGACCAACCTGCTGATCGAGCTGGGCGAGGCCGACTCCAATCTCGTTCAGGCCCTGCGCGGTCACATCGGTTTCACCGAAAACCTGCTCAACAGCCGCGACGAGGAGCGGCGCAAGGTCTGGTTCGATCGCCTGGTACGCGGCGAAACCGTGGGCCCGGCCACCGGCGAAGTGGGCGCCACGGCGCAGTCACACCTGAGTTCCAGGCTGTACCTAAACGGCGAGCAATGGCGCATCAACGGCAACAAGTTCTACACCACAGGCTGCCTGTACAGCGACTGGATCGAAGTGGCCGTCAGCGACCACGACGAAAAACGCGTGTTCGTCACTGTGCGTCGCGATGCCGAAGGCGTTGAGGTGGTGGATGACTGGAACGGCTTCGGCCAGCGCCTGACTGCCAGTGGCACCACCCATGTACACGACGTGGCCGTGGACACCCGTAACATCAGCAGTGTCGAGGAAAAGTTCCAGTATTCGCCGGCGCTGTATCAGATCGTCCACCTGGCCAACCTGGCAGGCATCGGCCGTGCGCTGAGCGGCGAAGTGGCGGCAGCGGTGGCCAGCCGCACCCGCAGTTTCAGCAACGGCAATGCCCCGCGTGTGGCTCAGGACCCGCAGGTGTTGCAGGTGGTCGGCAGCCTGCGCGCGGCGGCCTACAGCGCCGGGGCCATCGTGCTGAAAACCGCCGAGGCGCTGGAACGTGCGTATCAGGCGCGCTTGCACGGCGATGACGAACAATTGAAGCAGGCGGTGGATATTGCCGAGCTGGAAATCGCTCAGTCGCAGACCGTGGTCAGCGACCTGATTCTCGATGCCAGCTCGCGGATGTTCGACGCGCTCAGCGCGTCGGCCACCCTTCGGCCATTGGGCCTGGACCGCTTCTGGCGCAACGCCCGCACCCTCACCTCGCACAACCCGCGCATCTATAAGGACCGCATCGTCGGCGATTACGCTGTCAATGGCACCCCACCCCCCGCGCAATGGAAAATCGGCGTCGCGTGAGCATGCGGTCAACGTCGAGCTGAACGGTTTCAGTCACCCCTTGTGAACCCTCGCAGGGGACTGTGACGGACATCCGGGTGCCCGATTCTGCCAAAGCGGCCCCCACGCGGTTTGCCCCTGATATTCATGCCTATACTCGCCGACTACGACACGAGACGCTTGAATACGGGGGCTAGATGCCAGACGACGGTCCATCCAAACCCCCGCAGTCAGCCACGCCGCGCCCTCGCCCTCGCCCTTCGGTCCGCTCAAGCACATCAATGTCGGCGTAGGCAGTCATGAGCAAAACTTCTAGGCTTAGAGCCAGAGGGCGTGCTCAGGCACCGCTTCTGGTCAGCGTGCCATCCACCCCTCTCAGCTATGACTTTACCTCGGTTAAAGACACAAGCTTCTTGAGGTTACGAAGGCAACGATTCGGTCAGTGGCGCCCGGATCGTGCGTACGCCATCCGCCAATCTTTTAAGGCCACTGATCAGACTCGCCTCGCTCTCCACCGACGCATCCACCGCAATCAGCAGATGCCCTTGCGCCCTGCCCGCCAGGCGTTCGATCGAGCCATGCACAAGGTGCACCGACACACCCAGTGCCTGGGCGATGGCGAACAGATCGGGTTCGCGGTGGTGGTTGCCGGTGTAGTGCAGGTCGATGATCCACTGCTCGCCAAAACGGTCCTGCACATCCGCTAAAAGGCCCTGTTGGTCGTGACCCAGCAACTGCCGCGTCACCTCGTGCTGCGGGTCGCCGAACACCTGCCAGACGTCGCCCTGCTCGACGATTTTCCCACGTTCCAGCACCACCACCCGGTCGCAGATTTCGCGAATCACTGCCATCTCGTGGGTGATCAGCACGACCGTCAGATCGAGCCGTCGGTTGATGTCACGCAGCAGGTCGAGGATCGACTGAGTGCTCTCTGGGTCGAGCGCGGAAGTGGCTTCGTCGCACAGCAGGATCTGCGGGTCGAGCACCAGCGCTCGGGCGATGCCGACGCGCTGTTTCTGCCCGCCTGAGAGCTGCGCCGGGTAAGCATCGCGCTTGTCGTTCAGGCCTACCAGTTGCAGCACCTGCCGCACTTTTTCTTCGATCTGCAGCGCGGGCGTGCCGGCGATGCGCAGCGGCAAGGCCACGTTCTGCCACACGGTTCGCGCGGACATCAGGTTGAAGTGTTGAAAAATCATTCCGACCTGACGACGCAGCCCGGCCAGACGCAGGCGATCGAAACCACCGATGTCCTGGTTGTCGATCAACACCTGACCGCCATCGGGTAACTCCAGGCGATTGAGGGTGCGCAGCAGCGACGATTTGCCTGCGCCGCTGCGGCCAATGATGCCAAAGACCTCGCCGCGACGAATCTCAAGGTCGATCCCTTGCAACGCGTGCATCGGCCCCTGCGGTCCGATGTAGGTCTTGCTGAGCGCCTTGAGCTGGATATGGGGGTGAGACATAGCGAATTCCATTGATGAGGGGCGCCGCCGCGCGGGCCTGCGTGGCGGCTGTCAGGTCAGAACGCCGGGGCGATCTCGCCCTTGTAGCGGGTCAGGATGAAGTCGCGCACGGCAGGCGAATTCAGCGCCTTGGCCAGTTTCTGGATGCCGGGGTCCTGAATGTTGTCAGGACGGGCCACCAGGAACTCGACGTACAGGTCCTTGCCCTTCTCTACGATCAGCGCGCTCTTGATGTCGATGCCGGCTTCCAGCGCGTAGTTGGCAAACACGAACGCCAGGTCCACCTGTTTGACCGAACGGGCCAGCAAGGCGCCTTCCAGCTCGCGGATTTTCAGGTGCTTGGGGTTGCTGGTGATGTCGTTTTCGGTGGACTGCGGGTTACTCGGGTCCTTGAGTTCGATCAGGCCCGCTTCGGCCAGCAGCACCAATGCCCGACCGGTGTTCACCGGATCGTTGGGGATTGCCACCGACGCGCCGTCCGGCAACTGGTCGAGAGATTTGTACTTGGCCGAATAAGCACCGAAGGGCTCGATGTGAATCCCCACCACGGGCACCAGGTTGGTGTTGCGGGTCTTGTTGAAGTCATCGAGGAACGGGCGGTACTGGTAGTAGTTGGCGTCGAGGTTCTCTTCCGCCAGTTGCAGGTTCGGCTGAATGAAGTCGGTGAACACCTTGATGTCCAAGTCAACGCCTTCCTTGGCCAGTTCCGGTTTGACGAATTCAAGAATTTCGGCGTGAGGCACCGGCGTGGCGCCAACCGTGAGTTTCTCCCCGGCGTGGGCCGAGAATGCGACGAATGCCGCGAGCAGAGCGAGGGTCTTTTTCATTGGGGTGTACTCCAGGGCAGATAAAGCAAAAAAGGGGCGGCGATCAGCGGCGGCTGAAGTGGGCGACCAGTCTGTCGCCAGTCATTTGCAGGGCCTGCACCAACAGCACCAGTACCGTGACGGTGATCACCATCACGTCGGTCTGAAAGCGCTGGTAGCCGAAACGGATCGCCAGATCACCCAGCCCGCCGCCGCCGATCACGCCGGCCATGGCCGTGTAATCCACCAGCACGATGGCAGTGACCGTCACCGCGGCGATGAGCCCGGTGCGCGACTCAGGCAGCAAGGTGAACCAGATGATTTGCCAGGTGTTGGCCCCCAGCGACTGGGTGGCCTCGACCAGGCCGCGATCGACCTCGCGCAGGGAGGTTTCCACCAGTCGCGCGAAGAACGGCGTGCAGCCCACCACCAAGGGCGGAATGGCCCCCGCCACACCCAGCGAGGTGCCAGTGAGCAAGGTGGTGACCGGAATCAGCACGATCAAAAGGATGATGAACGGCAGCGAGCGCAGGATGTTCACCACAAGCGACGCCACCCGATACACCCCAGGGCGTGCGTGCAGCTGCTTCTTGCCCGTGAGGTACAGCAACACGCCCAGTGGCAGGCCGAGCAGCACGGTAAATGCCAGTGCCGCGCTAAGCATCGACAGAGTGTCCAGGCAGGCCTGGCCCAGGTCGCTCCAGATCAGGTTCTTGAACCACGCCGTCATGATGGATTTACCTTGCGAAAGTCGGCCGCAAGTTGCGCGGCGGGATGAGGCGCCTTGATCTTCGGCCCCTTGCCGAACAGTTTGTGGCGCAGGGTGCCGTCCTCGTATTCGCGCTTGAACACGCCACGGGCCTGCAGCTCCGGGATCAACAGGTCGACGATGTCGACGAAGGTTTCCGGAGCAACCACGCTGGACAGGTTGAAGCCATCGACGTCGGTGTCGGCGACCCAGGCCTGCAATTGATCCGCTACGGTTTTTGCAGAACCCACCAGCACCGGACCATCGCCACCCAGCGCGCAGTAGTCGGCGATCTCGGTGACCGTCCAGGTGCGGCTTGGGTCGGCGGCAGTAAAGGCATCCACGGCCGACTGAATGGCGTTGCTCTCAACATGGCGCAGCACCTGATCAGGCGCGTACTGACCAAAATCGATGCCCGTCCAGCCTGACAGCAGCGCCAACGCGCCCTCACGGCTGGCGTACTGCAGATAGTCGGTCAGGCGCGCCTGGGCCAGTTCGTCAGTGTCGGCAACGATGACCGTCAGTTGGTTGAAGACCAACAGGTCCTGAGCTTCACGCCCCGCTTGGACCGCCAAACGGCGCAGGTCGCTGACCTGCTGTTTAAGCAAGGCCCGGGTCGGCGCCGCAACGAATACACACTCGGCATTGACCGCCGCGAACGCCTTGCCACGACTCGATGCGCCAGCCTGATAGATCACCGGGGTACGCTGTGGCGAGGGTTGACTGAGGTGAAAGCCTGGCACCTGGAAATGCTCGCCCTGGTGGCGGATCGGGTGCACTTTGGCCGGGTCGGCGAACACACCGGTCGTGCGATCGGCCTGCACGGCATCGTCCTGCCAGCTGGTTTCCCAGAGCTTGTAGCAAACCTGCAGGTATTCCTCGGCCAGCCCGTAGCGAGCATCGTGGGATAACTGCTGCGTGAGGCCGATGTTGCGCGCGCCGCTGTTCAGGTACGAGGTGACCACGTTCCAGCCCACGCGCCCCTGGGTGAGGTGATCGAGAGTGGAAATGCGCCGTGCGAACGGGTATGGGTGCTCGAAAGACACTGAGGCGGTCACGCCAAAGCCCAGATGCTGCGTAGCCGCCGCAAGGGCGGGCAGCAATTGCAGCGGGTCATTGGCCGGCACCTGCGCGCCCTGAGTCAAGGCGGTTTCCGGCCCCCCGTGATAGACGTCATACACGCCCAGCACGTCGGCCAGAAACAGGCCGTCGAACTTGCCGCGTTCGAGGGTTCTGGCCAGTTCTATCCAGTAATGAATGTCGGTGTAACGCTCGGCCTGCTGGTCGCGCGGATGCCGCCACAGACCGGGCGACAGGTGGCTCACGGTGTTCATGGCGAAGGCGTTGAGACGGATTTGCTTGCTCATGGGTGCCCCTTACGACCAGTCGTGACGCGGCGGCTTGATGCCGTTGAGCACCCAGTTGCCGACCACGTGATATTTCCAGCGCACCGGGTCATGCAGGGTGTGGACCCGCGCGTTGCGCCAGTGACGATCGAGGTTGTGGCGCGCCAGGGTCGAGCGCGTGCCGCCCAGCTCGAACAGCTTGTTGGCGGCTTCAATGGCGATTTCGGTGGTCAGCACCTTGGCCTTGGCGACCGCCACGCAGGCCAGTGCGACGTTGTCTTCGTGGGTGTTGGGGCGCGCGGCATCCAGCACCCGACCGGCGCGTTCAAGCAGCGCTTCGGCGGCGTCCAGGCGAATGGCGAGCTGGCCGATCTGAATGATGGTCAGCGGGTCTTCGCTGGCGCTTTGCACCTGCGCATCAATCCACGGCCGCGCTTGATGGCGAACGAATTCCAGGGTGTCGCGCAAGGCTGCACGGGCGATACCGGCGTCAATGGCCGCCGTGGTGATCTGTGCGAAGGGCCCGGCAAGTGTCGGGTTTTCGTAGGAGCGGTAGGTCGGAAACAGGTTGAAGGCGGCCACCTGCAGGTTTTCCAGCAGCACCGTACCGCTTGAGGTGTTGCGCTGGCCGATGCTCGACCAGTCATCGACAATGATCAGCCCTGGCGTGCCGCGCTCGACGAACGCCAGTTGCCCCTTGCCCTCTTCGTCCACCGCCAGCACGCCGAGCCAGTGGGCATACAAGGAACCTGTGCAATAGCCCTTGCGACCATTGATAACGAACTCATCGCCCTGGCTGACTAGGCGGGTGCGAATGTCCTGTACGCTCTTGCCGGTGGTTTCCGACAGCGCGTTGGCAAAGCGGTTGCCCTTGAGCGCCAGGCCGAAGAAGAACTGTTTCTGCTCTTCAGTGCCCTGCAGACGAATGTCTTCCAGCAGGCAGTAATGGTTCTGCGGGATCTGCCCGAGTGACGCATCCGCTGCCGAAATGATCATGATCACCTCGGCCAGCGTGGCGTAAGACACCTCGGCGCCGCCATACGCCTTCGGCACGGTGATGCCCCACAGACCACTGTTGGAGAAATAATCCACCACCTCGGCTGGCACGCTGCGGGTCTGATCGCGTTCGGCATCGCCTGCCAGCAGAAACTCGGCCACCTGATGCGCCACGACGATGGCTTCGACGTCGTCAGCAATGACGTGGGCGTTAGCGGGATGGATGGGAAAATGGGCAGAAGCGGCAGGCTGCGACATGGCAAGCAAGTCCTTTGACTAAAATTGTCAGAGGGCAATTGCAGAACTCATGCCAGTGATTTTATGCCGTTAAAACAGTGGGTTAGCAGATTCACGAAACGCTGAATCCGTTCAAAATGTTGAACAACTGTCGAAATCCCAACAGTTGCCGCCAGCATCACGGTTGCGCTCCGCCCAGGTCCAATAACCGAGTGTGCTGACTTATGCCTTTTGGTGCTCAAGACCGGCGCTTTCACCGAAAGGTGCCCAATCCGCACCTGTACGACCCCGCATAAGCTAATAGCCATAAGGTATTTAAATAATATTTTTTAGAACTCTATGATCGGTGGCTTAGCGCCAGCCATGCCCCCTTACTTCGATCGCGAGTTCATCATGACCTCCTCACCTCATGCCCTTGGAAAGTCCCTTCGCCGCCCGTTGCTCGCGGGCTTGGCGATCGCCCTCGCCTGTGCCCTCGCCCTGCCGGCCCAGGCGCGAGATACCGTGCGCATCGGTTACCAGAAATCCTCGACGCTGATCACCCTGCTCAAGGCGCAAGGTACGCTGGAACAAGCCTTGGGCAAGGACAACATCGACATCAGCTGGCACGAATTCCCCAGCGGGCTGCCACTGCTTGAAGCCCTGAACATCGGCAATGTCGACATCAGCGCCGACGTCGCCGATACCGTGCCGATCTTCGCCCAGGCGGCGCAGGCCAAGCTCACGTATTTTGCTGAAGAATCGCCCTCGCCCAGCGCTCAGGCGATCGTCGTGGCCAAGGACTCGCCGATCCAGCAGCTGTCTGATTTGAAGGGCAAGAAAGTTGCCGTGACCAAGGCCGCAGGCACCCATTACCTGCTGATCGCCGCACTGAACAAGGCGGGCCTGACCTTTGCCGACATCCAACCCGCCTACCTCACGCCCGCCGATGGTCGTGCCGCGTTCGAGAACGGCAAGGTCGATGCCTGGGTCACTTGGGAACCCTTCCTCACCAGCGTGCAACGCCAGTTGCCGACTCGCACCCTTGCCGATGGCGCGGGGCTTGCCAGTTACAAACGCTATTACCTGACCAGTACGGCCTACGCCAACGCGCACCCTGAAGTGCTCAAGCTGGTGTATCAGCAGCTTCAGCAAGCCGGCAGCTGGATCAAGGAAAACCCGCAGGATGCAGCCAAGGTGCTCGGCCCGCTGTGGGGCGATCTGGATGTGGCGACCGTGGAGTCGGCCAACGCCCATCGCAGCTATCAGGTCGAACCGGTGAAGGCCGATCAGCTGGGCGAGCAGCAGAAAATCGCCGATGCCTTCTTCGCCGCAGGCCTGTTGCCCAAGGCGGTGGACGCCAAGGATGTCGGGATCTGGAAGCCCTGAGCACCAAGCACCTACTCAAGAATCATTTCAGCCTCTGACCCCGAGCATTGCCCATGAAAGGTTTTAAACCGCTGTCGCTGTCCGCTTTATTCGGCTCTGCCGTGCTGTTGAACGCGCTGTTGGCCTCTTCGGCCATCGCAGGTCTGCTGGAGAAGGGCCGCACCCAAGGCCTGACCGCCGGGATCGCCAATGAGCAGCCTTACGCCTACATCGACACCAGCGGCAAGACCGTGGGCGCCAACGTCGAGATCCTCCAGGCGATCCTCTCGCAGTTGGGCATCAGCAAGATCGAGACACCGATCACCGAGTTCGGCTCGCTGGTGCCGGGCCTGGCTGCCGGGCGCTTCGATCTGATTGGCGCGGGGCTGTTCATCAACCCGGCGCGCTGCAAGGTGATCGGCTATTCCAATCCGGTGACCCGTTCGGGCGGAGCGTTCATCGTCAAGGCCGGCAACCCGCTGAAGCTGCACAGCCTCAAGGACGTCGCGGCCAACGGCAAGGCACGCCTGGCCACACAGCCCGGCAGCAATCAGGTGCAGGAAGCCAAGGACAGCGGCATCGCCACCAACAATGTCGTGCTGCTGGACAAGGACACTGACGCCCTCGCCGCGCTGCAGGCCGGTCGTGTGGACGTGGTGTACTTCCCGGACGCGGAGATCATCAACCTGGTCAAGAAAGCCAACGACCCCGGCATCGAGCGCGCCCTGCCGTTCGAGCAGATCCCTGACGCCGACGGCAAGCCGACCTGGAATTACCACGCCTATGGCCTGCCGAAGAACGACCCTGAATTCACCCAGGCCTTCAACGAACAATTGGCCAAGCTGCGCGCGTCCGGCGAGTTGCTGAAAATCCTGCAGAAATACGGCTACACCGAGAACGAACTGCCACCGGTTGATATCACGGCCGAGCAGCGCTGCAACCGTTGAGGCTCACAGCGGTGAGGGAGCCATTGTCTTTCTCACCGCTGTGGGAGCGAATTCATTCGCGAAAGATCTGTCAGGCGAGCGAGATGTGTCGAATGTACCGGCCTCTCGCTAACGCATTCGCTCCCACAGTTGATCACCGCACGCTGTCCCGAGCACCCCGCCCTATCCGGCCCCAACCCACACGAGTACGGCCATGCTTTTCGATCCCTCTGCCGTGGAAACGGCACGCTTCATCGCCCGTCAGCTTGGCAACGGCGCGCTGGTGACCCTGCAAATCACCTTCTTCGCACAACTGATCGTGGTGTTGATGTCCTTCGTCATCGCCCTGATGCGCCTGTCGCCCTGGCGTGTGTTGCGTTGGATCGCCAGCGTCTATGTGGAAATCCTGCGGGGCATTTCCGCGCTGGTGCTGTTGTTTTATCTGTTCTTCATCCTGCCTTTGTTCGGGATCAGCCTGTCGCCGATGGTCACCGGGATTCTCGGGCTGGGCCTGACCTTTTCCGCCTACGGTTCGGAAATCGTGCGCTCGGCCCTGAGCAATGTCAGTCGCGGCCAGCGTGATGCCTTGCGCGCGCTGGACTTCGATTCGATCACGGCCTTTCGCCGCATCATCCTGCCCCAAGCCCTGCCCTTCATGCTGCCGCCCATGGGCAATCAACTGGTGGAGCTGCTGAAAACCACGTCACTGGTGTCGTTGATTACCTTGAGCGACCTGACCTTTTCCGGCGGGCAACTCATCACCACCCTGGGGCAGCAGACGCTGATCTGGAGCATCGTGCTGGTGTGCTATTTCGCTATGGCCTGGCCCCTGAGCTGGCTGGTCAAACGTTATGAACAGCACGTCACGTCGTGGCGTCAGGGGGCCAGCGCATGAACTTCGACGTCACGTTTGCCTGGTCAATCGTGCCCGACCTGTTCCAGGGCCTGCTGATCACAATGCAGGTGGTCGTGCTCGGGTTTCTACTCGCCGTGGTGATCGGCCTGATTCTGGCCATTGCCCAACGCAAACGGCCGGGGTCGGTCAACAGCCTGATTCGACGCTTGAGCAGCGCCTACCTGAGCTTCTTTCGCAACACGCCGTTGATGGTGCAGCTGCATGTGCTGTTCTTTGCCCTGCCGTTGGCCGGAATCACATTACCGGCGATTTCAACCGGGGTGATCGGTCTGGGCCTCTATTACGGGTCTTACATCGCCGAGTCGTTTCGCGGCGCCATCGAGGGCGTGCCCACAGGGCAATGGGAAGCCGCTCGGGCACTGGATTTCGACACGGCCACCACCTGGCAACGCATCGTCCTGCCCCAGGCCCTGAAACCCATGTTGCCAGTGCTGGGCAATTACCTGATCGGCATGTTCAAGGAGACGCCGCTGCTGGCGGTCATCACCATCCCCGAGCTGTTTCAGGCGGCCAAGCAGATTGCCGGCATGACCTATCGCTACAACGAACCGTACACGGTCATGGCCCTGATGTTTCTGGCGATCAGCGTGCCGACGTCCCTCTTGTTCAACTATTTCGAAAGGCGCAGTCATGTCTGATCTCGCACACGGCCTGCCTCTGAGCGCGCCGCAGATTGTCCTCAAACAGGTGGTCAAACAGTTCGGCAGCAACCGGGTGATCGACCACCTGGACCTGAGCATTCCCGAGGGCCAGAAAGTCGCCCTCATCGGTCCCAGCGGGTCGGGAAAATCCACGGTATTGCGGTTGATCAAGGGGCTGGAGACCTACCAGCAAGGCAGCATCGAAGTCGCGGGCAGTTCGGTGCCGACGCGAGGGGGCGGTTGGCGCTGGCCGGCGTCGAAAAAAGCCCCGGTGGTGCATCGGGTGGGAATGGTGTTTCAGCAGTTCAACCTGTTCCCGCACCTCACGGTTCAGGAAAACGTCACCGAGGCGCCATTTCGGGTGCTGAAATTGAGCCGTGAGCAAGCGTTGGAGCGCGCCCATCAATACTTGGGGCTGGTGGGGTTGAGCCATAAGGCCGATGCCTACCCTGCGCAGCTCTCCGGCGGGCAACAGCAACGGGTAGCCATCGCGCGGGCCTTGGCAATGCGCCCGCAGGTGATGTTGTTCGATGAAGTGACCTCCGCGCTGGACCCGGAGCTGGTCGGCGAAGTGCTCGCCGTGATCCGCGCCATCGCCCACGAGCAACAGATGACCATGCTGCTGGTGACCCACGAGATGAAGTTTGCCCAGGACATTGCCGACCGGGTGCTGTTCATGGAAGCGGGAAAGATCGTCGCCGATGGCTCGCCCGAGCAGATCCTGATCAACCCGGACAACGAGCGTACGCGGCGGTTTTTGAATGTGGTGGAGCAGCGGTAACAGGGTGGCGTCGGGCACCCCTGTTCGACACGACACCGATTCCTGTAGGAGCAGTCGCAGGTTACGACGGCAGCGAAAGCGGTGTGTCGGTCACAGATGGATTGTCTGGCCCAACGCTTTCGCCACTGTCGTAACCTCCAGAAGCTCCCACAGAGATTTGTGGCATACCTGAGATAGGTGACCGCCACACAATCCCTGTAGCAGCACGGCTCGCCAGCGTTGGCGGTCTCCAGGACGCCACCGCTGGCAAGCCGTGCTGCAGAGAAAGCCGGTGCGTCAGCCCCCGCAGCCTTAAGGCTTCCACGCCCCGCCTTCGACAATCACCGCCGCAGGGTCAGTGCCGTCGGCCAGTTGGCTGCGCACGTACTGGTCGTACAGTTTGAGCAGGTATTTCTCCTTGCCCAGGCTAGTCAACTCGGTGTTGACCCAGTCACGCAGTTCGACATTGCCCTTTTTCACCGCTGGCGCAATCGGCGCCTCGTCGCCGAGTTTCTGCGCCAGCACACGGTAGCCAGGGTTTTGCTTGGCCCAGCTGAACAACACCAGGTTGTCCTGCGCGTAAGCGTCGCCGCGACCGTTGGCCAGGGCCTGCAGGGACTCGGAGTTCTTCTCGAACTTCAGCAGCTTCCAGTCCGGATGGTTCTTGGTCAGCCAAATGTCTGCAGTCGTGCCAGTGGTGACGATGGTGGTTTTCTTCGCCAGGTCATCCAGGCTCTTCACGTCGCTCTTTTCCGGCACCAGCGCCTGGACCGCAACGCGCAGGTTGGGGTTGGTGAAATCCACCACTTGCGCGCGCTCCGGGGTCACGGTCATGTTGGCCAGGATCAGGTCGACCTTGTCGCTCTGCAGAAACGGAATCCGGCTGGCAGGCTCGACCACGACGAATTCGATCTTCTTCTCGTCACCCAACAGATCCTTGGCGAAACGGCGGCCCAGGTCGGTGTCGAAGCCGACGTAATCGCCCTTCTCGTTGACGAAGCCGAACGGCGGTTTGTCGCTGAAAACCCCGACGATCAGCTTGTCGCGGGCCTTGATCTTATCCAGATACCCTTCGGCGTGGGCAGCGACGCTGCTCAGCAATCCGATGGCCAATAGAGGGAAAACGAGGGCAGTTTTAACGTTCACGATGCATTCCTTTTAGGCATATTTTCCACGTAGGAGAATTTCTCCAGAAACTGCTGCGCGCGTGCGGTCTGCGGGGAGCTGAAGAAGGTTTGCGGGTCACCCTGTTCGACGATACGGCCGCCGTCCATGAACAGGATCCGGTCCGCCACCGCACGGGCAAAGGCCATTTCGTGGGTGACGATCAACAGGGTCATGCCGCTGCGGGCCAAGTCCAGAATCACCTCCAGCACTTCCTTGACCATTTCCGGGTCAAGGGCGGCGGTGACTTCATCGAACAGCATGACTTTGGGGTTCATGCACAACGCCCTGACGATGGCGATGCGCTGTTGCTGCCCCCCGGATAATTCGCGGGGAAAGGCGTCGCGCTTGTCCAGCAGGCCGACCCGCGCCAACAGCGTTTCCGCCTGCTGACGGGCCTCGGTCTTCGCGCGTTTCTGCACGTTCACCGGGCCCAGCAAAATGTTGTCCAGCACGCTCATGTGCGGGAACAGGTGATAGCTCTGGAACACCATGCCGATCTGCTGCCGCACCAGGCGCCAGTCGGTGTTGGCGGCTAGCTCACGGCCAATGAACCGATACCGCCCGGCGTGCCCGGATTCCAGGCCGTTGAGGCAGCGCAGCAAGGTGCTCTTGCCGCAGCCGCTGGGGCCGAGGATGACCAGCACCTCGCCCTCTTTCACGCGCAGGTCGATGTCCCGCAACACCGGCACATCGCCGAAACGCTTGTTGAATCCGGACAGCTCTATCAATGCACTCATGAGTGACTCCAGCGTCGCTCAAGCACACGGGATGCGGCCGACAACGGGTAGCAGACGAAAAAGAAAAACAGGAACAGAAAGCCGTAGATCAGCACCGACTCGTAGGTGCGCTCGATGATCTGCTGGCCGATCTTGATCACGTCGACCACGCCGATCAGCACTGCCAGCGAGCTGGTCTTGATGATGCGGGTGAAGACGTTGATCATCGGCGGCGTCATGCGCTGCAACGCCTGGGGCAACAGCACCCGGCCATACAGACCCGGCAGGCCAAGGCCGATCGCCAACCCCGCTTCGCGCTGACCTCGGGGAATGGAACGCAGCGCGCCGCGCACCACTTCGCCGGTTTCGCTGATGCCCCACAGGGACAACACCAGCACCGCGCACCAGAACCCCGGAATGTTCCAGCCAAAGAAAATCGGCAAGCCGAAGAAGAACAGGTACAGCCAAACCAGCACCGGAATCGCCCTGAAGGCTTCCAGGTAGATGATCAGCACCCGGTCGATCCAGCGGTTGCCCAGGTTGCGCAGCACGCCGTAGGCCAGACCGCCCAGACTGCTGAAGACGATGGCAAGGGCCGAGATGCCCAGCGTGCGACCGATCCCGGTCAGCAACTGCGGCGCCGACACCCACAACAACTCAAGACCCGAACTGGCCATGCTGGAGCCTCCTTTCGATCAGGCGCAGCAACAACGACAGCGGCACGAACAACAACACACACAGGCCAGTCATGACCGCGAGCATTTCGTAAGTCTTGTAGTACAGCGCGATGTAGCTCTTGGTGGTGTAGAGAATTTCCGGCACGGCCACGGCCGAGACCACGGTGGTTTCCTTGAGCAGGAAGACGAAGTTGGCGAACAGCGCCGGCAGGCTGAGGATGCCCGCTTGCGGCAGGATCACGTGGCGCAGCAACTGCCAGCGCGACAGACCAATGGACAGCCCCGACTCGATCTGCGACTTGGGCACCGCCTCCACCCCGGCACGCAGGATCTCGGTCAGGTAGGCGCCGCCGAGAAAGGTCATCGCGATGATCGCCGAGGCGAACCCGGAGATACGGATACCGATGCTCGGCAACGCGAAATAGATGAAGAACAGCTGAATCAGCAGCGGCGTATTGCGCGCGAGTTCAACGTACAGGCGCACCAGCCGTTTCAGCACCGGCACTTCAAATACGCTGATCGCCGCGTTGATCAACGCGACACACAACGAGATGGCAATGGCGATCAGGCCAACTTGCAGGGTCACGCCAACCGCGACGAGAAAAGCGGGCAAGGTGGACAGCGCAAAATCGAGATCGAAATTCATGTTGGGACGCGCCGATACAAGCGACCTAAAGAAGATAGAGAAAGCAGCACTGAAACTCCGAAGCGGGCAATGAGGATTCGGAAGCAATTGCAGGCTTTGTGCCACCTACCGAAAGCGTTGTTTATGCGGTTTTCCGGCTTACCAAACTCCCGTAACTGATTGTTTTAAGGCGAAATTGCTGACTTGCTGTTGCTCCAGCAACAGTCAAAAGACACACCTAAGCTCATTCCAAAACGATATTTAAATCTATTTTTATAGAACTCTATGATTGGAGTCATCAACCCGCGCGCCGACCTCCATGCGCAGCATTCAACCAAGGCATCCAGACCATGAATAAAAGAAACCGGGCGGCAACACTGACTGTGGCACTGGGCGTGTTCGCGTTCACAATGGCGAGCCAGGCGGCCGATTACACCTTTGGCTACATCACCGGCATTGACCCGGTCAAACGTGCCATCGCCGATGGTGAGTACGAGAAGGCCATCGGCAAAAAGATCGACTGGCGCCAGTTCGACGCAGGCCCTGCGGTGGTCGCGGCCATGGCCTCCGGTGACGTGCAGATCGGCAACCTGGGTTCGAGCCCGCTGGCAGCGGCTACTTCACGCAACGTGCCGCTGGTGGCGTTTATCGTCACCTCGCAGATCCAGAGCTCCGAAGCGCTGGTGGTGCGCAACGGCAGCGGCATAGACAAGCCTGAAGACCTGATCGGCAAGAAGATCGCCGTGCCGTTCGTGTCCACCTCGCACTACAGCCTGCTGGGCGCGCTCAAGCACTGGAACATCGACCCCAAGAAAGTCACCATCCTCAACCTGACGCCGCTGCAGATCACCGCCGCCTGGAAGCGTGGCGACATCGACGGGGCCTTTACCTGGTCCCCCGCCTTGGGTGAAATCCGCAAGACCGGCAAAGTCCTCACTGACGCAGGGCAGGTCTCCCAATGGGGTGCGCCGACGTTCGAGGTGTGGGTCGCGCGCAAGGATTTTGCCGAGAAGCACCCTGAAGTGGTCGCCAGCTTCGCCAAAGTGAGCCTGGCCGCGATTGCCGATTACACCGCGCACCGCTCTGAATGGACGGCCGACTCAACCCCGGTGAAAACCATCGCCCGCTTCACCGGCTCCAATGCGGCGGATGTGCCGGAGCTGCTGGACGGCTCGCACTTCCCCACCGCTGCCGAACAGCTGTCCCCTGAACTGCTCGGCGGCGGCACCATCAAGGCCATTGCCAAAACCGCTGAGTTCCTGAAAGATCAAGGCAAGATCGAGAGCGTACTGCCGGATTACTCGTCCTTTGTCAGCAATCGCTTCATCACTCAGTAAAGCGTGCCTGGCAGGCGTCGGGATATCAGCCATGTCCCGACAGCCTCGCCACATCGATGACAGGCAGGCGCGAATAAACCGTTAGCCTGCTTTCTTTTCCGCTCACCTCGGGCGATGATGACGAACTCCCACCGCTCCAGCGAAGAGTCCTCATGTCTGCCGCCCTGCCGCCGAATCTGCCCCTGAAGAACGCCAGTTCAACGGCGATCACCCTGCAAATTGTCTCCATCGTCATCTACACCTTCATTGCCTTCCTGTGCATCGGCCTGCCCATCGCCGTGATGCCCGGCTATGTTCACAATCAGCTGGGTTTCAGTGCCGTGGTGGCGGGCCTGGTGATCGGTTCGCAGTACTTGGCGACGTTGTTCAGCCGTCCGGTGGCCGGCAGGATCTGTGACACCATCGGCACCAAGCGCGCCATCGTCTACGGGCTGCTGGGCATCGTGGTGAGCGGCGTACTGACAGCGGCTGCGGTGCTGCTGGAGCGGTTCACCGACGTCAGCCTGGTGATCCTGATCATCGCTCGCCTGATCCTCGGCGGTTCCCAGGGGCTGATCGGCGTCGGCACCATCAGTTGGTGCATCGGCCAGCTCGGTGCGGAGCATACGGCCCGCTCAATTTCCTGGAATGGCATTGCCTCATACGGCGCCATCGCCATTGGCGCACCTTTGGGCGTGGTGATGGTCGACGGCCTCGGCTTCGTCAGCCTGGGGCTGGTGCTCGTGGCTCTGGCGGGCGGCGCGCTGCTGATGATCCGCAATAAACCAGCGGTGCCTGTGGTGCGCGGCGAGCGCATGGCGTTCTGGTCAGTGTTCGGCCGCGTCGCCCCTTACGGCCTGGGGCTGACCCTGTCGTCCATCGGCTACGGCACCCTGACCACATTTATTACCCTGTATTACGTCAATCGCGGCTGGGAAGGCGCGGCCTGGTGCCTGACCGTATTCGGCGTGTGCTTCATCGTCGCGCGGCTGTTCTTCATCAACGCCATTACCCGCTTCGGCGGCTTCCGTTCGGCGATCACCTGCATGTCGGTGGAGACCCTCGGGCTGGTCCTGCTGTGGCTGTCGCCCAACACCACAGTGGCGCTGATTGGCGCTGGGCTGACCGGTTTTGGCCTGTCGCTGGTTTACCCAGCCATCGGTGTGGAAGCGATCAAACAGGTCCCCAACAGCAGCCGCGGTGCCGGCCTTGGCGCCTATGCGGTGTTCTTCGATCTGGCGCTGGCCATCGCCGGCCCGTTGATGGGCGCCATTGCGCTGGGCATGGGTTATGGCTGGATATTCTTCTTCGCCGCACTGCTCTCGGTGCTGGCGCTGGGCTTGACCCTGCTGCTATCGCGACGCCCCGCCGTAGACACGCGGGTGTAGGTTTGCGCCCGTCAGCCGTTCGCAGAAAAAGCTGAACTGCCAGAACGGCTGCCGGTCGGAACTAGCACATTCCCTCGCAACAGGAGTTGGCGCGTGACCACCGAATCCGCTGGCATGAGCTTTCCCCCCTTGGATATGGCCGGTGCCCGCGAGGTGCACAGACTGCGCGTGCTGACCGTCAACACCCACAAGGGCTTCACTGCATTTAATCGGCGCTTCATCCTGCCGGAATTGCGCGAAGCGGTGCGCAGCACGGGTGCCGACCTGGTGTTTCTGCAAGAGGTACTGGGCGGTCACGACCGCCATGCCGAGCGCTACCACAATTGGCCGGTGATGTCGCAATATGAGTTCCTCGCCGACAGCATGTGGAGCGACTTCGCCTACGGGCGCAACGCGGTGTACCCCGACGGTCATCACGGTAATGCGCTGCTGTCCAAATACCCCATTCTCGAATACCGCAACCTTGACGTCTCGATCACCGGCCCCGAGCGTCGTGGCTTGCTGCATTGCGTGCTGCAGGTGCCCGGTCATGACGAAGTGCACGCCATCTGTGTGCATTTGAGCCTGCTGGAAAGCCACCGGCAGTTGCAGCTGGACTTGCTCTGCGCCCTGCTCGACTCGCTGCCTGAACACGCCCCGGTGGTCATCGCTGGGGACTTCAACGACTGGCAGCTGCAAGGCAACAAACGCCTGGCACGCTGCAAATACCTGCACGAAGCCTTCGAACGCAGCCATGGCCGCTTGGCCAAGACCTACCCCGCACGCTTCCCGCTGTTGCGCCTGGATCGGGTGTACCTGCGCAACGCGACCAGTCACAACCCGAAGATTCTCGGGACCCGGCCGTGGACGCACCTCTCGGACCATTTGCCGTTGGCGGTTGAAGTGCATATGTGAGGCGTCCAGCAGCCGGTGGACAAGCCATACGCCAGCATCCGTTTGTCCGGTAATGTCGGGATTATTTAAACGAACTGCCGCTTGATTCATCCCATTTAGTGCGAGCCACATGACTCGCACTTCTCATAACAAGAGGTAAGTAATCATGGCTAACACCGGAAAATCGAACCCTGGCAACTTCTCCAACGATCGCGAAAAAGCCTCCGACGCAGGCAAGAAAGGCGGCCAGGCTTCAGGTGGCAGCAACGTTGCCAACGACCGGCAGAAAGCAACCGACGCAAACCGTTCTGATGCCAACAAAAAAGGCGGAATGCCACAAGGCGGCGCAGGCCGCAAATCCTGATCCGCGGGTAATCAGCGCAATGAGCGAGGGCGAAGGCTCTCGCTCTTTTTGTTCGTGCGCGAGAAAGGCGCAGATCGATCCGTTACGCGTCCGGATCGATCAGTGGCACGGTCGCGTCCCGGTCGAACTGCGAACCGGGGTCTTCATTGCCCGGATCGTTATCAACGTCCACTTCAACCTCTTCGTCATCCGGCGCGACCGCGCCATGGGACAGAACGTCCTGTACCTTGTGTGACTGGATGTGCATGGCAGGTTCCTCATGATCAGGCGGGTTCTTCACGACCCGATTGCGTGGGTTGAGCTTAGCTGCCGCTGACCGTCCAGTGGACCGCGTCGTCGGCAAACTTCAATTGTTCCACCCGATGTGCGATGCCACAGGCGATGGAGTCTTCGGCGCGGATCACCTTTTCCTCAGAGGACAGGCAGCGGCCGATGTCCAGTGGCTGAGAGGCGCCATCGGTTTCGCTCAGGTAGATGTTCACGTAGCGCTGCAGGTCGTTGTCCAGGCTGCGCAGGTATTCGCGGATGCGCGAGTGGTCCACCGAGCTTTGGTTGAAGTACCAGCTCATCGGGTGGATGAGAAAGCGCGAATGGGGACACACGATGCGCTCCTGGGCCGCCAGGTAGATAACGATGCCCATGGATTCGATATTGCCGCTGTTGAGCGCGCGAATCGGTACGTTCAGGGATTTCAGGAAGTTAAAGATCGTAAAGCCCAACGCCGTGCTGCCGCCCGCTGTCGACAGGTTCAGCAACAGGCCGGTGGCACCTTTGCCGATGGCCTCCAGGCAACGATCACGCAAATGCTCGGTGCTGGCCTGGTCGACCCCACAGTGGAAATGGACGATGTGTTCGCTCATCGACTGCCCTCCCTTTCCGGATTATCGAAACGGCCTGCAAGGTTGGAAGCCCCGGGGCCGGGAAAAGTTGCATGGTGTGTCCGGCGCATCCTCTGCACCGGGTCGAACTCCTGCTTGATGCCACGATCTGTACAACAGGCCGGGCAAACCTTTGCCGGTTCTCCATGACGCCAGACAGGACATCTTCATGAGTCTGCACGACAAGATCATTGGCCGCCTCGGCTTCGGCGCAGCGCCATTGGGCAACATGTTCCGCACCATCAGCGAAGAGCAAGCCGCTGCCACCGTGCAATCGGCATGGGATCAGGGCATTCGTTATTTCGATACCGCGCCGCTGTATGGCGCAGGCCTGTCCGAACAGCGTCTGGGCAAGGCCCTGGCCCATGTGCCGCGGGATCAGTACACCCTCAGCACCAAGATCGGCCGGCTGATTTCCGACGACATCGATACACAGGCCCGCAGCGGCCCGTTCAGCGACGGCTTGAAGAACAAGATCCTCACCGACTATTCCTCCGACGCGACCCTGCGTTCGATCGCCGCCAGCCTTGAACGCCTTAACACCGACCGGCTGGACATCGTCTTCGTTCACGACGTGGCCCAGGACGCCCACGGTGACGAGTGGATCGAGCACTTCAACATCGCCCGCAAAGGCGCGTTCCGCACCCTCACCCGCTTGCGCGAAGAAGGCGTGATCAAAGCCTGGGGCCTGGGCGTGAATCGCGTGGAGCCCTGCGAGCTGACCCTGGATTTGAGTGAAGCACAGCCTGACGGTTTCCTGCTGGCCGGGCGCTATTCACTGCTCGATCACGATCAGCCCCTGCAACGCTTGTTCGACAAGGCGCGGCAGCACAATGCCGAGTTCGTGGTCGGCGGCCCTTACAGCTCGGGGGTCTTGGTAGGTGGCAAGCACTTCGAATACCAGCAAGCGCCTCAAGCAATGCTGGATAAAGTCGCGCACATTCAGGAAATCGCCCGGCAGTATCAGGTAGAGATCAAATCGGCGGCATTGCAGTTCGTGCTCGCCAACCCGCTCGTGGCAGCGGTGATTCCGGGGGCAAGCCGTCCGTCGCGTATCACCGAGGACGTGGCGGCATTGAATGCGCCAGTGCCGGACGGCTTCTGGCGGGCGATGCGTGATCAGGGGTTCATTGCGGCGCAGGCGCCGGTGCCGTTCAAAGACTGACAGACGAAATTCGGCGTCTACGCGATTTTTCGCGAATGAATTCGCTCCCACAGGGTTCCGTGGCGCCGCCTGCATTGGAGGCAGACGCTGAACCCTCTGTGGGAGACTGACAGACGAAATTCGGCGT
>NZ_JBWKWB010000002.1:0-156166 GCF_059421985.1 Pseudomonas sp. GW821-FHT02A11 | reverse complement strand
AAATTCGGCGTCTACGCGATTTTTCGCGAATGAATTCGCTCCTACAGGGTTCCGTGGCGCCGCCTGCATTGGAGGCAGACGCTGAACCCTCTGTGGGAGACTGACAGACGAAATTCGGCGTCTACGCGATTTTTCGCGAATGAATTCGCTCCAGGGTTCCGTGGCGCCGCCTGCATTGGAGGCAGACGCTGAACCCTCTGTGGGAGCGAATTCATTCGCGATTGGCCGGTGCATCCAGCACATGTTTTTTGGCCGACTCAACGCATCATCGGAATGCCGCGCAAAATAAATTAGCGACCACAGGGCCTGTGTTCTGCACCTGCTATCTGATGAGCCAGGGTGCTAAATCCCCCCCATCTGTAATCTTCGCGTTGACTCAACTGTCATTTCCGTTAGTCTTGCCTGCGCACTGTATACAAAAACAAATACAAATAGCGCCGGAGATTGTTGAACATGCCCGTTGACAACACCCTCGATCCAGCCCTTGCCGCCCGCGCCTCGACTGCCGAACACCCGGCGCTCAGTCCTCGCCTCTACAACACTGACCTCGCCCCCAGCAAAGCGCAAGGCCGAACCTGGGGTGGATACAGTATCTTTGCCCTGTGGACGAATGATGTACACAATCTTGCCAACTATTCCTTTGCCATTGGCCTCTATGCCTTGGGCCTGGGCGGCTGGCAAATCATGCTGTCGCTGGCCATCGGCGCTGCGCTGGTCTACGTATGCATGAACCTCACCGGCGACATGGGCCAGAAGACTGGCGTGCCGTTTCCGGTGATCAGTCGGGTGAGTTTCGGCATTTTCGGCGCACAGATCCCGGCGTTGATTCGCGCAGTGATCGCCATCGCCTGGTTCGGCATCCAGACCTACCTGGCTTCGGTGGTGCTGCGGGTATTGCTCACCGCCCTGGACCCCGCGCTGGACAACTATGACCATGACACCTGGCTGGGCCTGTCGAGCCTGGGCTGGCTGTGTTTCGTCAGCATCTGGCTGGTGCAGTTCGTGATCCTCGCCTACGGCATGGAGATGGTGCGCCGCTACGAAGCCTTCGCAGGCCCGGTGATCCTGCTGACCGTGGCGAGCCTGGCGGTGTGGATGTTCACCCAGGCCCACGGGCAGATTGCCTGGTCGAACAAAACCCCGCTCGAAGGCGTGCAAATGTGGCGCAGCATCTTTGCCGGCAGTACCCTGTGGCTGGCGATCTACGGCACATTGATCCTCAATTTCTGCGATTTCTCTCGCTCCGCCCCGTGCAAGAAAACCATCCGCAAGGGCAATTTCTGGGGTCTGCCGGTCAATGTGCTGCTGTTCGCTTTCATCACCGTGATCATTTGCGGCGCGCAGTTCTCGATCAACGGCCAGATCATCCAGAGCCCCACCGACATCATCAAGACCATCCCCAACACCTTCTTCCTGGTACTGGGCTGCCTGGCCTTTCTGATCGTCACCGTGGCGGTGAACATCATGGCCAACTTCGTCGCCCCGGCCTTCGTGCTCAGCAGCCTGGCGCCGCGCTACCTGACTTTCCGTCGTGCAGGGATGCTCAGTGCGACCGTCGCGGTCCTGATCCTGCCGTGGAATCTGTACAACAGCCCGGTGGTGATCGTGTATTTTCTGTCGGGTCTGGGCGCCCTGCTCGGCCCGCTGTACGGCGTGATCACCGCCGATTACTGGTTGCTGCGCAAGGGCCGGGTCGATGTGCCGCAGCTGTACAGCGAAGACCCGCGCGGCCCGTATCACTATTCGCGCGGGGTCAACCTGCGGGCGGTCGGGGCGTTCATCCCGGCGGCGCTGATTTCCATCATCACGGCGCTGGTGCCGGCCTTCGACTCGGTATCGCCGTTTTCCTGGCTGATGGGCGCGGCCATTGGCGCAGCGTTGTACCTGCTGCTGGCCGACCGTCGTAAAACCTTCAAGGACGTCAGTGGCGAGGCCATTGCCGTGCAAACCGTTCAGCACTGATCGCAAGCGAGAGACCGTCACCCATGCGTATTTTGATCGTCAACGTGAACACCACCCAATCGATGACCCAGACCATCGCCGAGCAGGCGCGCAGCGTCGCCTCCCCCGGCACCGAGATCATCGGGCTGACCCCGCGTTTCGGCGCCGAGTCGGTGGAAGGCAATTTCGAGAGCTATCTGGCGGCGATTGCCGTGATGGATCGGGTGCTGTCCTACGATCAGCCCTACGACGCAGTGATTCAGGCCGGCTATGGCGAACACGGCCGCGAAGGCCTGCAGGAGTTGCTGGAAGTGCCGGTGGTGGACATCACTGAAGCCGCTGCCAGCTTGGCGATGCTGCTGGGCCACAAGTACTCCGTGGTGACCACTCTGGATCGTGCTGTGCCCTTGATCGAAGACCGCCTGAAACTCGCGGGCGTGTTCGAACGTTGCGCCTCGGTGCGCGCCAGCGGCATGAGCGTGCTGGAGCTGGAAGAAATGCCTGATCGCGCGCTGGAGGCTATTGCCGACCAAGCGGTTGAAGCGGTCAAGCATGACAAGGCTGAGGTGATCTGCCTGGGTTGCGGCGGCATGGCCGGGCTGGATCAACTGATTCGTGACCGCGCCGGCGTGCCGGTGGTCGATGGCGTGACCGCAGCGGTGGCATTGGCGGAATCGCTGGTGCGGCTGGGGTTGAAGACGTCCAAAGTGCGCACCTACGCGACACCGCGTCCGAAGAAGGTGCTTGGCTGGCCGTTCAGCCTGTGAATCCGGAGCGCACCGAAGACTGATTCTGCCCGGAGGGCGTAGGAGCCTGACTTGTCGGCGATCGGCTGCGCAGCAGTCGTTAAACCTGTCGATGAAGGCTGCCTGGCACACCGCAGCGTCGGGTTTTGCTGCCGCTGCGCGCCAGATCGCTGGCAAGCCAAGCTCCTACGCCTTCGGCAAAAGCGCAGCGGCATTAGCACGTTGAGCCCCCATGCCCTCCGCGCGGAATCGAACGCGAATTCGCCCGCTCTGTTCAAATCGTTTAGTATCCCCGCCGCCGGTTTCCACTCGGAATTAATAGGGAATCCGCGAGCCCGACTCTCTGGGCTCAAACGGAACTGTCCCCGCAACTGTAGGCGCTGAGCCCTGCTTCCCGTTCGCCACTGGGTTACCCCGGGAAGGCCGAAGCACGGCGACGACGCGCCAGTCAGGAGACCTGCCGGCAAGCGTCAATCATTCACCGGCGGGGTGTCCGGGGGAGGGCTCCCGTGCTCACCTGTTCAGCGTGATCGCTGCTTGCCTTTTCGTCAGGCGTGCATCCGGGATGTGCTTTCCAGTGCCCGCGCCGACCTATCGGTCCACTGGAGAAACCCGATGTCGTTGCGCCGCCTTGCCCCGATGTTCGCCGGTCTGAGCCTGTCAGGTGCGGCACTCATGTCCCCCGCCGCTGTCGCCGCCCCGACTCACTACCCGCTGACGATCGACAACTGTGGCGTGCCGCTGACCTTCACCCAGGCGCCGCACAAGACCGTGACCATCGGCCAGGCCGCCACCGAAATGCTCTACGCCCTGGGCCTGAGTGATCAGGTGATCGGCACCTCCTTGTGGTTCAACGAAACCCTGCCGCAATTCAAGGCCGCCAACGCGAAAATCGAGCGGCTGGCCGAGAACGCCCCAAGCTTTGAATCGGTGATCGGCAAACGCCCGGACTTCGTGCCGGTGCAGTTCGAGTGGATGGTCGGCCCGCAAGGCGCGGTGGGCACCCGCCAACAGTTTCAGGACCTGAAGATCCCGGCCTACATCCTGCCTTCGGACTGCGAGAACAAGAACAACCTGGTCGGCGCCGATGGCACGCGGCTTGAGGCCTTTCGCGTCGACACGCTGTACAAGAGCATCGCGCAACTGTCGCAGATCTTCGATGTGCAGGACCGTGGTCAGTGGTTGATCGACGGCTACAAGGCGCGTCTCGCTCAGGCTGTCGAGCAGGCGCAACAGCACGACGCGGGCAAGGTTTCGGCGGCGTTCTGGTTCTCCAGCCCCGACATCAACACCGACCCCTACGTCGCAGGCCGCAAAGGCATACCGAATTTCATGCTCGACACCCTGGGCATTCGAAACATCATCGATTCGGACGAAGAGTGGCCAACCGTGGGCTGGGAAACCATCGCCAAGGCCAACCCGACGATCCTGGTCATCGCGCGCATGGACCGCCGCCGCTTCCCTGCCGACGATCATGAGAAGAAACTGGCCTTCCTCAAATCCGACCCGGTCACCCGCAACATGGACGCCGTGAAAAACAACCGCATCGTGATCATGGACGCCAGCGCCATGGAGTCCAGCGTTCGCCTGTTCGACGGCATCGAGCAGCTGGCCAAGGCCACCCACACACAATGAATGCCCTGAACGTCCCCCGCCTGCTGGGCCACACACTGTGGGTCAGCGCGCTGTTGCTGCTGGCGACTGTCGCGGGGGTGGCGATTGGCGAGACATCGATCAGCCTGCCGGTGATCTTCCAGGTGCTGGCCAACAAGCTGTGGGCGGCGGGGTTTGCGGTCGACCCGATCGATGAAGGCATCGTCTGGAATTACCGCCTGACCCGCTCCATCGTCGCCGCGGCCTGTGGCGCGGGGCTGGCGATTTCCGGGGTGGTGCTGCAATCACTGCTGCGCAACGCTCTGGCCGATCCGTACTTGCTGGGGATTTCCGCCGGGGCTTCCACAGGAGCTGTGCTGGTGGCGATCATTGGCCTGGGCGCCGGGGCGATTTCCCTGTCGACCGGGGCGTTCGTCGGCGCCCTTGCCGCCTTTGCCATGGTCGCCCTGCTCGCCCGTTCGTCTCGCTCGTCGAGTAGCCAGGCCGCGGCAGGCCACATCATTCTGGCGGGCATCGCCGGTTCGCAACTGTTCAACGCGCTGACGTCGTTTCTCATCACCAAATCCGCCAGCGCCGAACAGGCACGCGGCATCATGTTCTGGCTGCTGGGCAACCTGAGTGGCGTGCGTTGGTCGTCGGTGACGCTGTCGGTGCCGGTGGTACTGATCGGGCTGGGCATCTGTCTGTGGCATCGACGTTCGCTGGACGCCTTCACCTTTGGCGCCGATTCCGCCGCCTCGCTGGGCATTCCGGTGCGGCGGGTGCAGACGATACTGATCGCCACCGCAGCGCTGGTCACGGCAGTGATGGTGTCGATTGTCGGCTCCATCGGCTTCGTCGGGCTGGTCATTCCCCACGCCGTGCGCATGGTCGCCGGGGTAAGACATGCGCGCCTGTTGCCGTTGAGTGCATTGAGCGGCGCGCTGTTCATGATCGCCGCCGATATCCTGTCGCGCATTTTGATCAAGGGCCAGGTCCTGCCCATTGGCGTCATCACCGCGCTGGTCGGCGCGCCAGTGTTTGCCCTGATTCTGGTGCGGGGGAACCGTACGCGATGAACGCTTCTGTCGATCAGGCGACTCACGTGCTTAGCGGGCAAAACCTGAGCTACAGCGTCAAAGGCGCGCAGCTGCTGACGGACGTGTCGCTGGCGATTCGGCCGGGGGAAAACCTGGGCATCGTCGGGCCCAATGGCTCGGGCAAATCGACGCTGCTCAAGCTGCTGGCTGGCATTCAGGCGCCGACGTCGGGTGAGGTGTTTGTGCAGGGTGAGCGCCTGTCGAGGATCCGCCGTCGCGACATCGCCCGGCGCCTTGCCGTGGTCGAGCAGCACGCCGAAACCAGCGACGCCATCAGCCTGTTGCAGGCGGTGGAACTGGGCCGTACTCCTTGGCTCTCTGTCCTGGCGCCGTGGAGCGATGAAGACCAGCGCATCGTCAGCCAGGCGATTGCCGATGTCAGCCTGCAGCACCTGAGGCAGCGCGCCTGGCACACGTTGTCCGGCGGCGAACGCCAGCGCGCCCACATTGCCCGGGCCCTGGCCCAGCGCCCGCAAATCCTGCTGCTGGACGAGCCGACCAACCATCTGGACATTCAGCAGCAGCTGTCCATTCTGTCGCTGGTGCATCAGTTGCCGGTGACCACGGTGATCGCCCTGCACGACCTCAATCAGGCACTGGCCTGTGATCGTCTGGCAGTGATGGACCACGGCCGGCTGGTGGCCCTGGGATCGCCGTTCGATGTGCTCACGCCGGAGCGCTTGCGCCTCACCTTCGGCGTCCAGGGGCATTGGCTGACAGACCCGTTCGATGGCGCGCGCATTCTGCGGTTGCGCACAGCCTGATCAGGACGCTGACTCCCCAACGACGCGAAACCTGTAGTAGCTTCAGGAGGTTACGATGGTGGCGATGGCGACATACCTGACACTCCATCGCCAGTAGCTCCACCGCTTTCGCGGCCGTCGTAACCTCCGACTGCTCCTACAGGTATTTTTGTCAGGGCCGATATCTGCGTCGTTCACGCCGTGTGCAGGTGAATCATTTAAGCGCCTTCGGGCTTTCTCAAGAAATCCATCCAGCTGCCGATAGTGGCATACCATCAGACGGACTTGCCTTTCCCATCGCACGGTCCTGATCGATCCGCTGCCTGCGTGCAGCACCTGTTTCACGCGTGATCTACAAAAAAAATCAGGAGCGCCGATGAACATCAAACAGAAACTCACCTGGGCCTTTGCGGTGATCGCGTGTCTGCCGATCATCCTCGTGGCAACGCTGGTCATTATCAATCTTCGTCAGGACGCCGAAAGCGACTTCGTCGACAGCAGCGGCCGGGAGATTCGCCAGGTCGCCAATGCCATGCAGCTGTTCTTCGAGGGCATCAGCCAGAACGTCGACTACCTGGCAGCGCACCCGCTGGTCACCGGCACCGGCGAAGGCGTGAAGAGCTACATGACCGCCCAGGCCCCGGAAATTCCGCACTCCGCTCTCGACAACCAACTGTTCGACTTCTTCGCCAGCATCGCCAAGAGCCATCCGGCCTACTCCTATGTGTCCTACGGCCTGGCCAACGGTACCTACGCGTTCTGGCCGGGCGACCCGAAAATGGCGAGTTACGACCCACGCCAGCGCCCCTGGTACAAGACCGCCCAGGCCAACCCCGGCAAGACCCTGCGCACCGAAGCCTATTACTGGGCCGGTGACGACGCGGTGCTGGTGAGTACCGTGCGCGCAGTCAATAACGCGCTGGGCAACGCCGGCGGCGTGGTCAACATCGACGTATCCCTCAAGCAGCTGACCACCATCGTCAAGCAGATCAAGCTGGGCGAAAGCGGTTACCTGATGCTCATCGAAAACAACGGCACGGTACTGGTCGATCCCAAGCAGCCGGAACACAACTTCAAGAAGCTCGGCGAGCTGGGCGAGGGTTTCAGCCAACTGGCCAAGGCAGGGCCTGGGCTGATCAAGGTCGATATCAATGGCGAGCATTTGATGGCCAACGTGTTCCCGTCCGACCAACTGGGCTGGAGCTTCATCGGCCTGATCAAACAGGACGAGGTGATGAGTTCGGCCACCCGCCTGACCTGGCTGATTGCAGTGATCGCAGCGGTACTGGCCGTGGTGTTCGCCATCATCGGCGCCAGCTTCGCCACGCTGATCGTGCGGCCGATCCGTGGCGTAGCCGATGGCCTGGAGGGCATTGCTCAGGGCGAAGGCGACTTGACCAAGAGTCTGGCGGTGCGCGGCAAGGATGAAACCGCGCAACTGGCCAACTGGTTCAACCAGTTCCTGGCAGCGATTCGTGGCCTGATTCAGCACATCAGTCAGGCAGCGACGCGCATTCTCGACAGCTCCGCCAGCTCCACCCGCGTCTCCAACGACATGGCCGAAGCCGCCGGGCGTCAGCGTGAGGCGGTGGACATGGTCTCCACGGCGTTCCACGAGATGGTCGCCACCGCCAACGAAGTCGCCCGCTCCTGCAGCCAGGCGGCTGAGTCGGCCGACAGCGGCCAGCGTCAGGCCCGTGAAGGTCAGCGCCAGATTGACGATGCGGTGCACAGTGTCGATCAACTGAGCGCGGAGATCTCCCGCTCAGCCAAGGACATGACCCAGTTGGAAAAAGACAGCAACGACATCCAGTCGATCCTCGACACGATCCGTTCCATCGCCGAACAGACCAACCTGCTGGCCCTCAACGCCGCCATCGAAGCGGCCCGTGCCGGTGAGCAAGGCCGCGGTTTTGCTGTGGTGGCCGATGAAGTCCGGGCGCTGGCCAAACGTACCGCAGATTCAACCGCCGAGATCGATTCGCTGCTGGGCAACCTGGCCAAACGCACGGCCTCGGTCGCGCAGCAGATGCACGCCAGCCTCGATGTGTCGCAGCAATCGGTGGCGAAGATCGGTCAGGCCCGCAGCAGCTTCGGGCAGATTCGCGAGTCGGTGGACGTGATCCGCGACATGAACACCCAGATCGCCACAGCCGCCGAACAGCAGCATCAGGTGGCCGAGGACATCAACCGCCACATCAGCCAGATCCACGGCGACGCACAATTGGTTGCAGAGCTGGCGGACTCGGCGCGGGGGGATTCCAGCCACCTGGCGGCGTTGTCCAATGAACTGGACGGGCTGGTGCGTCGGTTCAGGACCTGATCCAAGGTTACACCGCCGCCGATGAACACCTGTGGGAGCGAATTCATTCGCGATGGCCGGGACAGACGATAGAAATGTGTCGCCCGCAACGCCCTCTCGCGAATGAATTCGCACACAGTGGATTTTGCGTCTGGACGACTGTCTCACCGACGCCACCGCCGGCACGCCGTGCTGCTACAGGTCGTTGTTCAAGTGATCCAGCCCCGCCAGCATCAACTCATGCTGGCGAATGCTGTCCAGGCTCGCGGACGACTCCGAAGCCCCAGGCACCGCGTGCCACACCACGAAATCCCGCTGCACGTCGAGAAACAGAAAGTACTCGTCGAACACCTCTGCCTGTGAAAACCTGCGCTGCAGCGCATCGCGCAATTGCTCGGGGCGCAGGGCGCGGCCTTCGATGTGCAGGGCGATGCCCCAGTCACGGTGTTCGCGTCGGCTGACAAAGGCGACCCCGGTTGCCACTGGCCAGATCGCCGCGCGCTCGGCCGCGACGTGGGCGTAGAACGCCGTTTTTTCCGATACCCGAATCATGCTCAATCCTTCAGTGGCACTACGGTGAAATCCTGTTCATGATCGCGCTCGTCGATCCCCTGGCGCATGTCCTGCGGCCACCAGATCACCAGTTCGCGGTCATTGGAATCCGGGCGTTTGCAGGCGTAGCCCGAGCAACCGGAATGAATCGCGCAGCCGCCCAGCGTGGCGAACAGCACAAGCAAGATGACGTAACCGCGCAGGTTCATCGCGTGGACCCCTTGAGCAATGAAGGTCGATTCTGGTTGGCTTTGGTCGAGACCTGAGGCTGACGCAAGGCAATGTAGATTTCGCTTTCGGCACCCGGCTGCAACCAGGCGTGAGGCCAGGCGCTGACGCCCATCACCCAGCGCCCGCCGCAACGGCTTTCGTCGATGCGCACCGGTTTGCCAGTGGTGTTGCGCGCGACCACCACGGCGATGCCCCAGTCCTTTTTCGCGAACCACTGCGAGCGCTGACGATCCAGCTCAAGTCCCACTCCCGGGTCGCAGAGGCTGTCGGGCTCGAAGGGCAGCTTCTCGCCACTGCTCAAGCCCACCGGCGCGACGCCATCGAGCAGTTGCGTGAAGGCGTTCTGCACGTCGCCACGGGTCGGCTCCTCGCCGCCATCGCGACGCTGCTCGATGCGTTTCATCTGGTCATCGACGTCGTGAGGGTTGCTGATCTCGACGTAACGCGACGGATTGACCTGATCGCCAATCAAACGCGGAGTCAGGATGAACAGCCGCTCACGCTGATTCATCTCGCGGGTGCGATTCTGGAACAGCAGCTTGCCGATCACCGGAATGTCCCCCAGCAGCGGGATCTTGTTGACCTTGTCATTGGTCTCCAAACCGTGGAAACCGCCGATCACCAGCGAGCCATGCTCGGCGATCACCGCCTGGGTGCTGACATTGCCTTTGCGCACGGCAGGCTGGTCCTCGTTGATGTTGGAGGTATCGATCTGGCCGTCCTCGATATCGACGATCAGCTGCACCTGGGAAGTCTTGCCCTTCTCCAGGGAACGCGGAATCACCTGCAGGCTGGTCCCCGCCGTGATCGGCTGAATGTCGGCGACGCGCTCGGAGGTGGCGGTGAGGAATTCCGTGCGGCTGAAGTCGATCACCGCCGGCTGGTTTTCCAGGGTCAGGATCGACGGGTTACCGATCACCGACGCTGCGCCATTGCCTTCCAGGGCATGCAGGTCGGCGGCGAACTTCCCGGCGTCCTGGATGAACAGCGTGGAGCTGGTGCCCTGGGAGAACAGATTGGCGCCGCCACTGACGCTGCCGGCGTTGAAATTCCAGCGACTGGACAGCTCGGCCAGTTCGTTGCGGTCGATGTCGAGAATCACCGCGTCGATCTCGATCAGGTTGCGTGGGGTGTCGAGTTCTTTCACCAGCTTCTGGTACATGGCCTTGCGCTTGGGCAGGTCGTAAATCAGCACCGAGTTGTTGCGCACGTCAGCACTGACGCGAATTTTCGAGCGGCCCGACGCACTGGAAGAGCCAATGCCGCGCTTGCCGCCGGAGCCGAGCACGCGGTCCAGACCTTGCTCCAGGGCGTTGGTGTCGAAACCGCCGCCCTCAAGGCCGCCATAATTCAGGCCTGAGGAATTGCTGCCGGACCGAGCACTGCTGCCCTGCCCCTGCAACAGGTTCACGCCATTGATCGACTCGCCGCGGGAGCGGCTTTCCAGCAGCTCCTGCAGAATGCTGGCGACACCGGCCACGGTCAGTTGCTGATCACGATAGCGAATGGTGCGGTCGGCAGCGTTGGCGTATTTCAGCGGCAGGACCACGATGTCCTGCTTCTCGGCTTTTTCCGGGGCCTCGACCTTCTTGCTGTAATTGCGCACGAAATCCACGTACTTGGCCGGGCCACGCACCAGCACCACACCTTCGTCGGGCAAGGCGCCCCAGCCGAAGCGCTTGTCCAGCAACCCGACATCTGAGAGCGCCTGTTGCAGGTCATCCACCGCTTCCGGGGAGACTTCGATGCGCGCCGAGGTTTGCTCGCTGGTCGGGCTAACGTACAGGGTTTCGTTGTAGACGAACCACTGGAAGTGGTGTTCCTGGCCCAGACGGTCGAGGAATTCCTGCGGGTTCTGCGCGCGGATGCGGCCGTCGAGGGTGCCCGTAATCGGCGCCATGTCCAGGCCGATGCCGAACTCTTTGGCGAAATCCTTGAGCGCGGTGGCCAGGTCGGTTTGCCGTGCATCGTAGGCGTACGCCGTGTGTTTCCAGGCATCGGGTACCGCCGCCAGCGTGGGCGCTGCGATCCCGATCATCAGCAAAGGCAACCACATTAAGGCCTTGCGCATTTCACACTCCCGGTTGCCAGGTATTGAGGGTTGCGCGAGGCGACGACGGGGCCGTGGCGTGGCGCATGGAGGTTTGCATCAGGCTGAGCATGGCCGCGCGCTGGTTGGCCAGCTGTTCGAGGCGGTTGAGCACGTCGGCCTGAGTGCAGGGGTCGGGCAGCCAGCTGAGCAGCACGACGCAGCGGGTGTCCGGGTCGATCGCCAGGGCCCCTGCGCAATCGCAGGCCACACTGGCGCCACCCTGGGCGAGCAACCTGTCGAGGCGTTGCGGGTCGCTGCCGTCATAAGGGTCGAGCAGGTCGAGGCTGATGCGCACGCCCTGCCCGAGCACGGCCAGACGGGCATTGGCATCGTCGATCCAGCAGTCCAGCGGTGTGAGCGGACGCTGCTCACACCACTGAGCGAGGATCGCCGTGAATTCACTGAATTCCATCGATGATCGCTTTGGTGATGCCGTGTTTGGCGCGCAGCCCTTCATTGAGGATCATGTTGGCGACGTTGGTCTGTTGCGACGCATCGTTGAACGCCTGCAGGTCTTCCATGGTGCCGCTGTCCGAGGCAGTTTCGGCGGCATCTTCCATGTCGCTCTGGGCGCGGCTGTAGGCGTGATCGAGGTGGTTTTGCAGGGATTTGAAACTGATCATGGGGGCGACTCCAGCGTTAGGGTTCAGTCCGTGAGTGGAAGTCGCGGCGGTTCTGGTTCCCTGTCGAGTCGCAAAAATGAATCACCCTGTGGGAGCGAATTTATTCGCGAGACTTTGGTACAGGCGACAGGAATGGGTCGAAAGTACCGACCAATCGCGAATGAATTCGCTCCCACAGAAACCCCCAGTCGCGCCGAAGCGCAAGGCCAGACGCGAATTCAACTGTAGGAGCGAATTTATTCGCGAGACTTTGGTACAGGCGACAGAAATGGGTCGAATGTACCGACCAATCGCGAATGAATTCGCTCCCACAGAAACCCCCAGTCGCGCCGAAGCGCAAGGCCAGATCCGGATTCAGCTGTGGGAGCGAATTTATTCGCGATGCGGTGTTACTGCAGACAGTCATGTGTCGGGTGTACGGGCCAATCGCGAACGAATTCGCTCCCACAAAAACCCCCAGTCGCGCCGAAGTGCAAGGCCAGACGCGGATTCAACTGTGGAGGAACGCGGCTACTAACATGTGGCGTCAGGGCCCAACAGGCCCCGGCGCAGCGCTGACCAGTCGATGTCGAACGCGCCGTTGTCATCGGAAAGACGCAGGGTTTGGGGCGCCATGAGCGGGTCTCCCTTGAGCTGCCAGTGCTCGGCGAACCGGCTCGCGACCAGCCACTGCTTCAGGTCATCGAGCAGGTCGGGATGGGCGCTGAGGATCGCCACGGCCTCGAAGCGCTGACTGTCAGCCAGATTACGCACCAGAGCGCGGGTGCGTTCGGCCAGGGTGGTTTCGTCGAGCAGGCGCGCGAGGGTGCTGTTGAGCAGCGCTTCCACGGCGTTCATCGCTTCACGCTGCAAGGTTTGGCGTTGCTGTTCGAGGCGGTCCAGCGTCTGGTTGGCGGCGTGCCAGAACTGCGCCAGGGCGTGCTCCTTTTCGCGCTGCGCCTGTTGATGGGCCTCATCGAGGATATGCTCGGCCTCACGCCGAGCGTTGCGCAGCACATCAGAAGCAAGCTGCATGTCGGCGATGTCTTCGCGGCGCAGGAGGGTTTCGGCCAGCACCGCGGAAGACGCCAGGTTGAGGCTGCGTTTGGCGAGCATGTCAGTGTCCTTTCACGGAGGGTTCAAACGGTAGTTACGCGCCAGAGCACCGACTGCCAGAGGGTTTGCAGCTTGTTCCCGGGCAACGGCATGAAGGACGGCGGCGGCGTGCCCGGCGCCCAACTCAGGCGCAGGCGAGACCAACAGTGTTCCCCTGCCCAGGCCGCCAACAACAGACGCGGGTCAGCCAAGCCCGGGGCGAGCCATGCACCGGGTCGCAACGCCTTGGCCACGGCACGGCACCAGTTCTCATGGGCAGCTGTCGCATCGCTGTGTTCGACGCGCCCGAAGCAGATACTGGCTGCAAGGACGAGCGTCTGCTCTTGCTGCTCCGCATTGAGCATCAACCACTGAACCCACGCCGCCGGCGCTGGCGGCTGGCTCGGCGTGACGCCGACACTGTGCAAAAACGCGCTGTGTCGCCCTCGCAACAAGGGTTCGGCGGCCTGAACAGGTACACCGAGCCTTCCAACGAATGGCTCGACCCAGCCCGGATGCGCCCATTGCCAGGGCGCACACCACCACTGAATCCAGCGTTCGTCAGCGCCTTGCATCACGCACGCACCGGCAGGTTGAAACCCTCGGCGCGACGCAGGCCGATGCGCTGCAACAGTGTGTTGCGCCAGTCCGCGCGCAGGATCAGCACCAGCAACAAGACCAGCACTATCGCTGCGAACGGCGCTGCCCAGACCATGCTTCTCCAGAAATCCAGGTGCTCGCTGTCCACCAGAAACGGGCCGAAATGCACCAGCCGTTCGCTGTCCTGAAACTCGGCGGCGGGCACGAAGACGATGGCGAACTTCTTTGAATCCAGCGGCTCGCCGGACATCCCCGGAATGCTGCTGGCGACCATCTGCTGAATTCGCCCGCGCACGCTGTCCGGGTCCAGCGCGGCCGTGTGCTTGATGAACACCGCTGCCGACGCCGGCTGCACCGGTTCCCCCGGCGCGACGCGTTCCGGCAGCACCACATGCACCCGCGCAACGATCACGCCATCGATCTGCGACAGCGTGGCCTCAAGCTCCTGGGACAGCGCGTAGATGTAGCGAGCGCGCTCCTCCAGCGGCGTGGAAATCACGCCCTCTTTCTTGAAAATTTCACCCAGGCTGGTGCGCGAATGACGGGGCAACCCCGCTGCATCCAGCACCCGCACGGCGCGGTTGATGTCGGCGCTGGCGACGGTGACGACCACGCCCGTCTTTTCGGTGCGTTTGCGCGCATCGATGTGCTGATCGGCCAGGCTTGCGATCACGTCGTTGGAGTCCTGCTCGGACAGACCGCTGAACAGATCGGTCTCGTCGCTGCAGCCGCTGAGCAGCAGCATCAGGCACATCAGTCCTGCGGTCAGATACTTCACGGCGCGCCTCTATTGCAGGTTGGTCAGCTTGTCGAACGCCTGGGCGCTCTTGTTGACGACCTTGGTGGTCAACGCCATTTGCAGCGAATACTGGGACAGGGATCGGCTCATCTGGGCGATCTCCAGGGGGTCGTCGGTGGTGGACGCTTTTTTCATCTTGCGCACCGCCTGCTGGGAAAACTTGTCCATGCTGCCCAGCCGCTCGGACAGGGCACTGGCGATCTGCTCGGACAAGTGGCTCGGCTGCAATGCCGCGTCGGGGCGCATTGCCGCATTGAACAGGTCGACATCCGCCTGCGAAGGCCCGCTGACCAGTCCCTGATCAAGGTGTGGCTCAAGATCGGGGGTTGACGATTTGAGTTGATTGATATTGGAAACGGTCACAGGGGCTCTCCGGCAGACGGTGTCGAAACGAGGGACAGATCAGGCGACGTTTTTGTCCGCACCCAGCAAGGCCGAGACGATGGCGTTGGCGGCCTGGCCCAGGCTGTTTTGCAGATCGTGCTGGGCGAACAGCTGATTCTGCCCGCCGACGCCGTTGCCGTTACCGCCGCCGTTCTGGCTGGCTTCAAGGCCTTTCTCGATCAGGCCACCGAGCAGCTGGCCCAGGTCCTGCGTCACGCTGTGACCCGAATTGCCCGACTGGAAGGCGTCGTTTGCGGGCGTGCCCAGCCCGCCGCCGAGGTTGTTGCCATTGCCGGCGTTGGCGTTCAGGCCCTGCTGCAACAGGCCGCTGAGCAATTGGCCCAAGTCTTGGGTCGGGTTGCCGCTGAGCCCGCTCTGACCACCGCTTGGGTCAGTGGCGAGGCTGTTACCCAGTTGATTGTTGCCCAATTGGCCGCCGCCATCGCTCAGGCCGTTCTGCTGTTGCTCCAACTGGCCGCCGAGCATGTCCAGCGCCGCACGGAAGGCGCCGGTCTCGCTCTTGTCCAGGTAATTGTCTTCCTTGAGCTCGTTTTTCCAGGAGCCTGAATCCGGCGCCGGGAACTTGCTCGGGTTCTGGTCCATGAACTGCGCGACCTTGTCCAGCAGCGGCATGTCATCGGAGGAAAACTTCGTTCCATCACCCTGCTTGCCCAGAAGGTCATCCAACGAAGCTTTACCCAGCCCATTGAGCACCTGGGACATCAGATCCGGCTTGCCTGCGCCGCCGCTCAAACCGAAATCCGCCGCAGCGCCAAAGTTATCGCCCAGCTTGTCCTTGATCACCTCGCCAAGCGCGGCCTTGACCATCTCGGGCGACCCACCGCCCAGCGCGGCCAGGGGGTTCATCTTTTTCATCTGGTCGCCGACCATCTTGCCCAGCGGCGAGTCCTGATCCAGGTGACCGTCTTTGGTCAGGGCCTGAGCGAGCTGGCTGATGACGTCCTTGAGCGATTGCTGCGGGCCTTGTTGCCCGCCGATCCCGCCGGTAGACACCACGGTGCCGATGTGGGCGTTCTGCAGGGGGTTGATACTGGCATTGAGACTAAGCATGAAACCTCCAACTTCAGGTGGATGCCCCCTTTTTCAGGGGGCGCTCTGAGGGATCAGTAGCTGATGCCTTTGGCGTTCTGGGCCTCGGCACTGATCGCTTTGTTGGCGCTGTCTTCTTTACCGGAGCGGATGGCGCTGAGCACGTCGTTGGTCTGTTTGCGGATGTCGGCGTCGGTCTGCATGGCGATCAGGCGAGCCTGGCTGGCGTCGGCTTTTTCGGTGGCCGCGCTTTGGGCCGCCTCTGCCTTGGAAGGGCCGGCGGAGTCGGTGATGCTGCTTTCCTGTTTGAAGTTGGTGACGGCGCTGGCCGCTTGCTGGGCGGCCTGGCCACCGCCGCTGATCAGGCTGTTGGCGAAGTTACCGGCCATCGAGATTGGGTTGATACCTGGCATGTCGAATACTCCTGGGTCATCACCAGCGAAAGTGCTTGGTGTCGATGGGTGGCCCGTTGGGAGAATTCGGTTCCTTTGGTTTTTGGATTTTTTTTGGGGTGACGTCAACTTCGTCGATGTTCCACCACTCTGGCGATGCTCCGTTCGGCCTGCACCGAAGTCCCGTTCAGCGGCGTCTGAATTTCTCTGTGGAAGATCAGAAGCCAACGCACAGATCCACGCCATGCGGGAGACTTCCTGTGGGAGCGAATTCATTCGCGATGGGCCAGTGCCGCCCATGCATGTGCATCGCCTGAACGATTTTTCGCGATTGAATTCGCTCCCACAGGAAATGGCGCCCGCCGAACGCTGCATCCGGTCCCGCTACCCTGATCAGCCCCCCGACAACGGATATTCCCTCATCCAGCCCACCTCAAACATCCAGTTCCTTCATGCGGTGATAAAGCGTCCTGCGCGGAATATTCAGCTCCTGACTTACCGCGTCGATGCTGTTGTTGTGCCGCTTGAGCGCCGCCTGGATCAACACCTTTTCGATCACCCGCAACTGCGACTTCAACCCCGTCGCGGACGCCCGCGCTTCTTCCTGCTCGCAGCCCAGCAACGGAAACCCCAGTACGAACCGCTTGGCCGCCGACTTCAGCTCGCGGATATTCCCCGGCCAGTCATGGTTCAGCAGCACATGACGCAACACCGCGCTGATCTCCGGCAGCACCAACCCCGACTCACGCGCCGAGGCCAGCGCAAAGCGTCGGAACAACGGCAGGATCCGTTCACGCTGGGCACGCAGCGGGGGCAGCTTTAGGGTCAGCACATTCAGGCGAAAATACAGATCCCGCCGAAACCGCCCCTGCTCCACCAGCTCATCCAGCGCATGCTGGGCCGACGCGATCACGCACACATCCAGCGCAATCGGCGTCGTCGAGCCCAGCCGTTCCACTGCACGCGTCTCCAGCACCCGCAACAGCTTGGCCTGCAGGCTCAGCGGCATGCTGTCGATCTCGTCCAGGTAGAGCGTGCCGCCCTGGGCGGCTTCGACGTACCCCACCCGCGAACGATCGGCGCCGGTGTAGGCGCCACTGACCACACCAAACAGTTCGCTCTCGGCCAGCGATTCGGGGATCGCCGCGCAGTTCATCGCCACCAGCCGGCCCTTGCGCCCGGAGAGTTCGTGGATGCGCTGCGCCACGGTGTCCTTGCCCGTGCCGGTTTCCCCCGACAACAGCACATCGATACCAAGCTGCGAAATGCTCTGGGCGACCACCGTCAGGTTCGGCACATGACGGTCGTCGTCCAGGGGCTCATCAAAAAAATCGTACACACTCATCCACGACCTCTGGCACGTCAGGGTTGCGAGACAACGGATCCGAAGGCGTTACGAGAACAGCGGGTCAGCCCCGCCCAGGCAGCTCAGGCCCAGTTCCTTCATGCGGTGATACAGGGTGCGTCTGGGGATTTCGAGTTCTTGCACGACGGCATCGAGGCTGTGCTTGTGGCGCTTGAGGGCGTCCTCGATGAGCATTCTTTCGATGACACGCAGCTGGGTTTTCAGCCCGGTTTCAGGGTCACGGTCCGGTTCGATGTCGGCGCCCAGCAGCGGGAAGCCAAGCACGAAGCGCTTGGCCGCGGATTTCAGTTCGCGAATGTTGCCCGGCCAGGCGTGGCTGAGCAGCAATTGCACCAGGCCGTTGTCCAGCGTGGGCACGGCGCGGTGAAAATCCCCGGCAATGGTCTGGGTGAACTGGTCGAACAATGGCAGGATCTGTTCGCGACGGTTGCGCAAGGCTGGCATCTGGATGGTCAGCACGTTGAGCCGAAAAAACAGGTCGCGACGAAACAGCCCTTGTTCCACGAGTTCATCCAGAGGGCGCTGGGCCGAGGCGATGACCCGCAAGTCCACCGGCACGAAGGCCGTTGAGCCCAGCCGTTCGATGCCTCGGGTTTCGAGGATACGCAACAGCTTGGCCTGAAGGCTCAGGGGCATGCTGTCGATTTCATCCAGGTACAAGGTGCCGCCGCTGGACGCTTCGATGTACCCCTCTCGCGAACGGTTGACCCCGGTATATGCCCCGTTCACGACGCCAAACAGCTGGCTCTCCGCCAGCGATTCGGGAATGGCCGCGCAGTTCATGCCTACAAAGGAACCTGTCCGACCGGATAACTCATGAATGCACTTGGCCAGCGTGTCCTTACCCGTCCCTGTCTCTCCACACAACAGCAAATCCATGCTCAGACTCGCCGTGTTCAATGCAATCTGGTTGAGGTCCAGCGTTGCATTTCCCCCTAATGACGCCCAGCCGCTTACATCGATTTTTTCTTTCATCGATACCTCTCAAATTGGGTGCAAGCGAGTTATTAGTATCACGCATTACAAAGGCAGCAATATTTAATTTTAGTTCCCACACCGGGTGAGAACTTGTTCACAAGGTTCCGCGTGATATCAATATGACTGCATACATAGAGTTGGGCTTTAATGTTCAAGCTTTCAAACGCTGATTTAAAATCTCGACTTGCCTGCGGTGTGACAATGTTTTATTGGCAAGCGCCCACGTCAGAACGATTCTCATCGCCTTTCACAATATGTTAACAATCATGGACTTATGCTCAATCTCGGTACATCTGACGCGATGACCGTGCCAATTCGTCAGAAAACCAGCAGAGGCATAGACGCTGGGATGACATTAACGACAACGCTTGAAAAACATTAACCAATGTTAAAACCAACTTAGAATCAAGCCCCACCACAACTTGCTGAACACCCCTAAAGCGCCAATCTTAAACAACCAGCCGTATTCGTTAACTTCATACGCCGCCTTAAAACTTCGAACTCACTTGTTGAACAACTCATTATTAATCCCAACCCTCTTTCACCCACCGTAGTTGAAATACCCGCGTTCGGAAATCCAACTAACGTCATTCGGTTTTCCGAACACTGCTTTATCCATTCAGCTAACGTTCAGCAAACCCCTTGATTTACGGGGCTTGCGCTGGCACTACGCCGCTACTTTTTTCGCCACATTTCGCAAACATTTGTGTCAATCCCGCGACGCTCAGTTTCAGGATCCAACTAAGACCCAATGGCTGCTTACACGCCGAACTCGGTCGCCATAGCAAGGCATTCATGCGATGAATGGTTCGATTGATGTTTCAAGATATGTCTAGGGACTAAAACAAGGGAGGTGTATCAGGAGGGTTACAAATGCGCAAAATAGTTCAGCCGTGATGGCAGGATCTGGACGAACGAATAAGCCGCCACCGGTTTAAAACCATACTTTGCCAGCGGCTATGTTGCGGCGGACCGCTTTGTATCAGTGCCGTTACCGAGGCCGTTGCCGACATCGTGCGACCAATAGGGTCAGCCCGGAGACCTTTTTACTGCATTCGAAAGGGTCTGATTAGGGGGCCAATCTGACAGACGGCGCAGCGGGGGTTGCACTGATAGCCAGTGCCTCGACGGGCGCTTGCGGCTCGATGAGCCTTGCCAGGCTGTCCGAAACCTGACGGGCCTGCGTCCTGGGTACAAGCAAATGAGCCGGGCCATCGAGGGTTTTCTTGCGCAAGAACGCAGGATTGAGCGCCAGCAACACGGCTTCCTCGACGCCCGCGCTGGCTGCCAGCTGACCGATGTCCACGGGGCGATTCAGTTCGATGGCGGTGAAATACGGCGCATTGGACACTGGGTTGAGCTGCACCCCATAGACCTCGGGCTCGCGCACCAGCATCGACAATGCGAGCAAGCGTGGCACGTAATCCTGGGTTTCTTTCGGCAGGCTCAGGTGCCAGTAATCGGTTGGCAGCCCCCGCTGTCGGTTGGCTTCGACGGCTCGGCTCACCGTTCCCTCGCCTGCGTTGTACGCCGCCATCGCTAGCAGCCAGTCGCCGTTGAACTGGTCGTGCAGGCGCGTCAGGTAATCCATCGCCGCCTTGCTTGACGCCACGACATCGCGTCGACCGTCGTACCAGGCGGTCTGGCGCAGATTGAAGTCGCGCCCGGTGGCGGCCATGAATTGCCACAATCCTGCCGCGTCCTTGATGGAGTTGGCCTTGGGGTTGTAGGCGCTTTCGACGATGGGCAATAGCGCCAACTCAGACGGCATGCCACGGGTGTCCAGGCTTTCGGCAATGAAATGCAGGTAAGGACCTGCCCGCAGGCTTGCATTGCGCAGAAAGCCCGGGTTTTCCAGCAGCCAGTCACGCTGCCGGACGATGCGCTGATTCACGCCATTGTCGTCGACCAGCGTGAAGCCCTGGCCCAGCCGCCCCCAGATGTCGGTGCCGTCATAGGGGATTGCCGAAGTCGCGATTTTGCGCGTCGTCGGGTGGGCGTCGGTCTGGCGATTGAGCCCCGCCACCAGCCGCGGCGTGCGCTCTATTGAAGGCGCAGGCGGGTAGCCCAGCGCGGTGTAGTCGGTTGACTGGCAACCGGTGCACAGCAGCGCGATGCCGAACGAGCCGAAACGAAGGGCGCGGACGAGGGTCGAGGGCCCTTTGTGCGGGGTAAGTGCGGGCGGCATGGGGCGCGGGTCCTGAGAGCGATTACCCTAGGTGGCCCGCGCGCCCTGCTGGTTCCATGGCGAGTGGGATTAGCCGCTCAACGATTCGACCAGCCCTCGACCGTGCGCACCAGTTCGGTCAGGTCGCGCTCGCCGCCATCCTGCTGTGCGGCCACGTTCCACAACTGGCGTGCTGCGTTGCCCAGCCACATCGGCACGCCGAGGGCCTGACATTCTTCCACCGCAAGGCCCACGTCCTTGCACACGCTGGACACCGGAAAACCGAAATCGAAGTTGCCGGGCAGCACGTGCTTGGGGAATTTATCGAGGGTCGCGCCGTTCTTGCCGCTGCCCGCGTTGATCACGGCCATCATCACCTGTGGATCGAGCCCGCCTTTGACACCGGCGACAAAAGCTTCGCTGGTGATGGCGAATGCAGTGGTGGACAGCATGTTGTTCAGCAGTTTGAGCAACTGCCCCTGCCCCGGTTGCTCGCCAACGACGAACACCTTGCCGAACACGTCGAACAGGCCGCGCACCTGTTCGACGACTTCCGGCTTGCCCGCGATCATCAGCGCCAACGTACCCTTTTGCGCCCCCGCCGCGCCGCCGCTCACCGGCGCATCGACGGTTTCGATGCCCTTGGCGGCAAGGCCTGCGGCGACCTCTTGTTCGGCACGCGAACCCACGGTCGACAAGTCCACCACAATGCGCACGGCGCGGCCTTCGACGATGCCGTCGACGCCCAGTGCCACGGCCTTGAAGATGGCCGGGCTGGGCAGGCTGGTGAAGATGACTTGCGCGGTGTCGGCCACTTCCCGCACGCTGCCGGCCACCCGCGCGCCCAAGGCGCCAAGCTCATCCAGCGCGCCCTGATCCTTGTCATAGATCACCAGCGAATGCCCTTGCTCGAGAAGGCGCCGCGCCATGGGTCGCCCCATGACACCCACTCCGATAAAACCCAATTGCTGATCGGCCATGACGGTATTCCTGTTGATTAGCGACTGGCCAGGCGCATCACGGCGCCGGCGTCGTTGGATTGTTCCAGTGCCCACAGCGCCTCGATCAGAGGCTGGGGCTCGCACCCGGACCGGCCATAGGCGGCCAGCTCGCGCAATTTGTCTTCGAGAAAATGATCGCTGAGCGGCGCGTCGAGGCTGCCGAGGGAAACGTCGACGCTTCGCGTGAGGACCGAACCTGAATTGAACGTGATCCGCACCTGCGCGGATTCCACCGGGCAGTCGGCGTCATCGACGAAATGCACACGTTCATACAACGCCCGCAGCCGTTGATCGCTCACCGCCGCATCGCTGAACTCCGCCAGACCGGCCTTGCCCGTCGCCAGGCTGACCGCCACGGCGTGTTGCGCGCTGACTTGGGATTGTCTGCCGACGCGAATGTCAGGCCGATCTGTGCGTTGACGCAATAACGGATGCCCGGTGAGTTCGATGCGCTGAATGTCGTCCAGCCCCCACGTACGATCCCGTGCCAGTTCGAGGCACGCCTGAATCACCGGGTTGAGCACCACCCCGCAGGGATAGGGTTTGTAAATGTTCGCCAGCAACGCCCAGCGCTCGCCCAGCCCGACGCTGATTTCGTCAAAACGCGGCTGTTCACCGAACACCTTCAAGAAACCGCGCTCCCCCTCCAGCGGCTGGTCTGGCCCGACGAACCCGTCCTGTGCCAGCAATGCAGAGAGCAGGCCATTGCGCGCCGCATTGCCAACACCCATGCTCTTCGCCGCGCTGCCGAGGGTTTCCACCAGCCCGCTGGCTTGCGCGCTGGCATTGCCAAAGGCGCCGACCAACTGCCGGGCGTCGAGGCCAAGCACCTTGCCGATGGCCGCTGCCGCACCGAACACCCCGCACGTCGAGGTGATGTGCCACCCGCGCTGATAATGTTCAGGGGAAATGGCGATCGCGATCCGGCTCTCGACTTCCACGCCCAACACGAACGCCAACAACAGCTGTTCGCCGCTGACAGGCTGCGTTTCCGCCAGCGAGAACAACGCCGCTGCCACCGGTGCCGTCGGGTGCAGGATCGTCGGCATGTGCGTGTCGTCGTAGTCGAAGACATTGGCGCTCATGGCATTCAGCGACGCCGCATTGAGCATGTCCATGACTTCGCTGCGCCCGATGACGTGGGCTGCACTGCCTGCGTTGAAGCGCGTAAACAGCGTCGCCGCTTTCGTTACGTCCGAATCGCTGCAACCGGCCAGCGACACAGCGAAATAATTGACCAATGCGCGATGGGCTTCGTGACGCACGTGGGCGGGAATGTCCGACCAGGTGGTGCGTTCGATGAAATGCGCGAGTTGTAGGCTGAGGCTCTGGGTCATGGGCAGTTCCGATTTCCAAGGATCATGTTCAGCATCGCTCACCCCGCCATCCACCCGTCATCCACCGGCAATGTCGCGCCGGTAATCGACCCCGCCGATTCGCTGCACAGGTAGACGATCAAATCCGCCACATGGCTGGCCTGGACAAAGCGCCCTGTGGCCTGTTTGCCGTGCAGAAACTCCACGGTAGCGGTCTGGCGGTCGAGCTGTTTTTCGGCCATCAGCGCGGTCAGGCGGCTGTCGATGTTCGGCGTCATCACCGAGCCGGGGCACACGGCGTTGCACGTGATGCCCTGCCCCAGGGTTTCTACCGCCACGGCGCGGGTCAGGCCCAGCAGCGCGGTTTTGGTGGTGACGTAATCGATGCGGTTGGCGATGGCCCGCGACCCATACGCCGACGACAGGTTGAAAATCCGCCCCCATTGCCTTTCGCGCATGCCCGGCAGCACTCGCTGGATTGCCAGAAAGGCGGCCGTGACATTTACTGCCAATGCCTGATCCCAGCGCGCCAGCGGGAAGTCTTCCAGCGGCGCGAAGTGCCGGATCACAGCATTGTTGACCAGCACATCGACCTGACCCGCCGACGCGATCAGCGCTTGGACGCCATCAGGTGTGGACAGGTCAGCGCGCACGTAGCGCACTTGCACATCGTGGGCGCGCATCAAATCGTCGCAGGTGTCGCGCACCTCATCGGGCGTGGCCAAACCGTGCAGCACAAGGTTGTATCCCGCGGCGGCCAGCCCGGCGCCCATCGCCAGCCCCAAGCCGTCCGACGACCCGGTCACCAGTGCCGTGCGCCGTTTCATACCCCGGCTCCGTTGGCGTCGATGCGTACCGCGAACGACGGATCGCTCGGATCGACCGGCGCGAAACGGTTCATCACGTCCGGGTCATGGCCGGGGATCACCCGCGCACCGGGACGTTGCAGCCATTCGCGAATGCGCTCGTAGCCCTGGTACATGTCGGCCAGGCTGTCGAGCACAGCGAAGGGCCGGTCCTGCTCCAGTTCGTCGTAATAGTGAATGGCGTCCGACGCGAGGATCACCGGCCCTTCGGGCATTTCCACCACCACCGCCATCTGGCCCGGAGTGTGGCCGCCGAGTTCGTACAGCTCGATGCCGGGGATCAGCGTGTTCTGTTTTTCGTCGAGCAAGGTGATACGCCCTTCGCGGTGCAGCGTCTGAATTCGCTCGATGTCCAACGGGTCGATGTGGTGGCCGTACTGCGGGCGCTTGCCCATGTCGGTGCCCCAGAACTCGAACTCCTTGCGCGACATGACGATCTTCGCGTTCGGGTATAGACCCAAGTTTCCCGCATGGTCGTAGTGGGCGTGGGTCAACACCAGCAGCTTGACCTCTTTGGGGTCGATGCCCAAACGCGCCAGCGCATCGGCGGGCGCTACCACCGGTTGGCGCTTGCGCGCTGTCGCTGCTTCCGGGCTGAAACCAGTGTCGATGACGATGGTTTGCTCGGCGTTGCGGAAGATCCAGAAAAAGTAATCCATGGTGATTTCCGCGTCCGGTTCCCGGTAGGCGCGGAAGTTGTAATAGCACTCGCTTTTGGTGGTCTGGCGAGTGCCGTAGCGCACCACGATGACCTCGGGATCTTGCCAGTTCGGTGTGGGGGTCTGCTTATTGTTATTCATTGAAGACTCCGGTATTTCATCGGTTCAGGTTGGCGTGAACACTCGCCTCGCCCAGGGCCTTCTCGAGCAACGGCGCCGCTGCAAGTGCGCCGTGGATACCGATCAGGCTGACGATCTCCAGCACTTCCATCAGCTCTTCCTTGGTCGCGCCATAGCGCAGGGCGTTGCGCATGTGCAGCTTGAGGCCCGGTACGTACAGGTGCGTGGCGGCAGCATCGAAGGCGCAATACATCATTTCCTTGACCTTGGGCTCCAGCACCCCGGTGCGCCAGGGCACCGAGGAGAATTCGACGTAGGCCTGGAACAGTTCCGGGTCCAGTTCCAGCAAGCCTTCCCAGGACGCGTGCCAGTAGCCGCGGTTTTCCATAAAGCTGGTTTTCAAGGCGTCGCGCCTGGCATCCAGCGGTTGGGGGCCGTCAAGCATGCCCTCTTCTTCAAGCACTTCCAGTAACACTGGCACACCGACGTTGGAGGCATGAATGCCGACAGTGCTGATCAGCTCCAGCACTTCGGTCAGTTCCTCGCGCGTGGCGCCGTGCTCAATGGCCACCTCCAGATGCGCCTGAATGCCGGGCTGGAACAGGTGGGTGGCGTTGGCACTGGCGGCCAGGGCGATGAAGGCCTTGACCTTGTCTGGCAGGTGATTCTTCTGCCAGGGCACCGCGGCGAAACCTGCGTAGGCTTCGACGAAGCCAGGGTCCAGCCGCAGCAGACTGTCCCAGGCCGGGGTCCACGTGCCACGGCTACGCTCGAAGGCGGCTTTGGCTTGTTGTTGTTTTTCGGTGAGGCTCATGGTGTTCCTCGTTGCACAATTGAGCGCGGGGCCTGCCCTGTGGCAGCGAATTCATTCGCGATTTGGCCCTCATGATCGGTACCTATGTGGCGCTAATCACATCGCATCGCGAATGAATTCGCTCCCACAGGGGAGATAGCGGTGTATTTGTTCAATCCGCCGACCGCAAATAATCCACATCCGCCACCGCTTCCTGCCACACCGTCTTGCCGATGGACGTGGCGGTGTGAACCATGAAGTTTTTGGTATTGGCGCCATGCCAGTGCCGTTCGTTGGGGCCGATCCACACCGTGTCGCCCTGCCGAATCGCCTGTGGCTCGCTGCCTTCCAGACAGATCCAGCCGCTGCCCGAAGTGACGTACAGCACCTGGCCCTGTTCGTGGTAATGCCAAAAAGTGCGTGCGCCGGGGTTGAACGAAACGTTGTTGATGGTCACACCATCGGTGGTCGGCATCACCGGGTCAGCCCAGACCACCCCGGTAAAGGTGGCGCCGCGCTGTTCGGAAATCGCGCCTTCGACGCTGCCGTGAAAAACCTTCATGACTGCTCTCCTGTTTTGCCTGTAGCCGATTCATGCAGGCGCACCCCACCGGACATGTCGCCGATGGCGTCCACCACTCTGTTGCTGATCAGGTCGCCATAGCCCAGCGCCGTTTGCAGGCCGAAACTGGCCAGCGGACCCGACGCATTGAGGGAGGCGACCCCCAGTTCGCGGACGCGGTCCAGGTACAGCACCACGTCTTTGCTCATCAACTTGCCGGTCAGGCCGCCTTCCAGGTAATTGCCGTCGACGATGTGCGGGAAACGATTGAGCGTGGCGAAATTGACCCCGCTGCTGCTGTTGAGCACTTCGAGCAGGCGGTGCAGATCAAGCCCCGCTTTTTTGCCCGCCACCATCACCTCGGCCGTGGCCGCCAGGCTCACCGCGTTGAGGAAGTTATTGAGCAGTTTGGTGGTGTGCCCGGCGCCGCTTTCGCCCATCAAAAAGACCTTGCTGGCGATGGGTTTGAACACCCAGGCCAAGGCGTCCACCGTGGCGGCGTCGCCTCCGACCATGAGGGTCAACGCGCCCTTTTCGGCGGCAGCGGCGCCGCCGGAAATCCCGGCATCGACGTACTGCACCCCGCGCTCGGCGAACAGACCGTGCAGGCGCAGGGTCGAACTCGCCGCTGCGGTGCTCAGGTCAACGACGATCTGCCCTTCACGGCAGTGCGCCAACAGCCCTTGCGGGCCCTCGACCACGGCCTCGACCACCTTGCTGTCCGGCAGCGACAACAACACCACGCCCGCTTCGGACACCACGTCGGCGATGGACTTGGCCACCTGCGCGCCGGCGGCCTTGACCCGCTCGGCGTCGGTGTCAAAACCGAGCACGCTCAGGCCAGCATTCACCAGGCAGCGCGTCATGCGCCCGCCCATGTTGCCCAAGCCGATGAAACCCACAGTTGTATTGCTCACGATTGATCTCCTCGCGGCCTAGAAATCGACGTCTTTGGTTTCCGGCCCCATGTAGGCGCCGACGGTCGCGATCACCCCACCGATCACCAACAGCACGGCGGGTGTGACGGTGAACGGCATGAACTCGCCCAGCCAGGCCATATAGAAGGCGTAAAACGACGGGATGATCACCGAGAGGCTGAAGCCGACACCGAAACCGGTGGCGCGCACATCGGTCACGAAACGCTCGTTGATGTAGGTCACAATCACGCCCCAAGGCGCGGTCACCAGCACCGACAGCACGCAGACCAGGGTCATGATCACCGGCAGCGACAGCCCCTGAACGTTGGCCAGCGCGTACATGATGGCCGCGCCCACGGTGGCGATGATCGGCCCCAGGGTGATGAAGAACCGTCGGCGACCGATCTTCTGGCCAATCATGCCCGAGCCGATGTAGCTGAAGAACAGCACTGAATAGGCGATCAACAGCGTGCCGGTGACTTCCATGCCGGACAGGTGCAGGGTGTTTCGCAGAAGGCCCGTGGGCAGGAAGATGGTGATGATGTTCTGGGTCAGCCAGAAGCCGGTCATCATCAGCAACACTTGCAGCAAATTGCGCCCGCTCTTGCCTCGGATCAGGTCGGTCAGCGGCAGTTTTTCCCGAGGCTTGTTGCCTGTTTCGCTTTCCCATATTTCCGATTCCGACACCGCGTACACGTAATACAGCGCCAGCACGCCGGCCAGAACCGCGCCAATCACGAACGGAATCCGCCAGCCCCATTGCACGTAGGGCGAGCCTGGGCCGTCCAGCGGGAACAGCATGAACATCAGCATCGCCACCAGGTTGATGCTCACATAGGCCAGTGGGAAGCCGGCGATGATCAGGCCACCGACGAAGCCACGCTGATGCTTCTTGGAATACTCGATGGCCAGCGGCATGGCTCCGGTGTAGCCGCCGCCGAGGAAAATGCCATCGACGAAGCGCAACAGCACCAGCAGCCAGTACGAGGCAATGCCGATGGTCTCGTAGCCGGGCAACAGCGCGATCAACAGCGTCACCACGCCAAAGCCGGTCACCGAATAGATCGAGGCCATGCGTCGGCCGGTCTTGTCGGCGATCATGCCGAAGAGCAAGGCCCCGATCGGGCGGCCCAGCAGCGTGGTGATGAACACCAGCGAGGCGAGAATGGCGGCCATGCCCGGCGACAACTGCGCTGGCTGGAAGAAGAACAGCACCGGGGACAACACCACCACCGGCAAGTAGATGTCGAACATGTCGATGTATTCGGAGAAGAAGGCGCCCTTGATCGCGTTTCTTCTTTTCTTCTCGATCGACTGATCGGTTTCAGCCACCGAACTGGCTGGGGCGTAGGTGCTCATGACGTTTTCCTTATAGTTATTGTCGGACGCAAGCAATGAAGTCGAGGTTGAGTTCAGCCGACGCTCTCGGCTTCAAAGGCCTTGATCGCCTCGGACGCCACCCGAAAGGCCGCTAGGCCCAGCGGCGCGCCGCAGTACACCGCCGCCTGCATCAGCACGGCGCGAATTTCATCTTTGCTCACGCCATTACGCAGTGCGCCCCGAACATGAACGCTCAGTTCGTGGTGCTGACTCATGGCGGTGAGCATGGCGATGTTGATGATGCTGCGGGTCTTGAACGACAGCGTCGGGTCTCCCCAGATCTCGCCCCAGCAGACTTCGGTCACCATCTTCTGCATCGGCCGGTTAAAGTCATCGGCCGCCGCCCAGGACTTCTCGACATGGCGGTCGCCCAGCACTTCCTTGCGATTGTTGAAGCCCTGATTGAAACGTTCGTTGTCTTCCATCGTTCTGCCACCTTGTTCGTACGATCGACTGATTGTCATACATCTAAAACAGGCAAATTTTTTTGCGTCACAGCACGTCGGCTCTAAGGCCAGTCAGGCGCCGTAACCCACCATCGATTTCACTTCCAGGTATTCGCGCAGGCCGTACTCGCCCCACTCCCGGCCATTGCCAGAGCGCTTCACACCACCAAAGGGCGCTGCGAAATCGGCCGGCGGGTAGTTCAAATGCACGGTGCCGGCCTGTAATTGCCGAGCGACATCCCGCGCCCGTTGCTGATCGGCACACTGCACATACGCGGCCAGGCCGTAAGGGGTGCCGTTGGCGATGGCGATCGCCTGCGCCTGGCTGTCGTAGGGGATCATCGACAGCACCGGGCCGAAGATTTCCTCCTGCGCGATGGTCATCTCGGGCGTGACATTGGCGAACACCGTTGGCTTGGCGTAATAGCCCTTCTCGATGCCATCCGGCAGGCCCACGCCGCCGGTGACCAGCTGCGCGCCTTGGTCGATGCCGGTCTGAATCAGCTCTTGGACACGCCGAAATTGCGCACGATTGACCAAGGGGCCCAGTTGGGTGTGTTCGTCGGCGGTCGGGCCGACGCTGTAGCCCTCGGCGGCGGTCCTGGCGATCTGCACGGCATCGTCCATCAGCGCACGTGGGATCAGCATCCGCGTTGGAATCGAGCAGGACTGGCCGCTGTTGGTAAAGCACGCGGCGACGCCACGGGTCACGGCGTCCTGCAGATTGACGTCGTCGAGCAGGATGTTCGCCGACTTGCCGCCCAACTCCTGAGCCACTCGCTTGACCGTATCGGCCGCAGACTTGGCCACCAGCACACCGGCGCGGGTCGAACCGGTGAAGGACAGCATGTCGATGTCCGGATGCGCTGACAGCGCCGCGCCCACACCGGGCCCGTTGCCATTGACCAGATTGAACACCCCAGGCGGCACGCCTGCTTCGTCCAGTACTTCGGCAAACAGCAGGCTGCTTAGCGGCGAATATTCGCTGGGCTTGAGCACCATGGTACAACCCGCTGCCAGCGCCGGGCCGACCTTGACCACGATCTGGTTGATCGGCCAGTTCCATGGCGTGATCAGCCCGCACACGCCCACCGGCTCGTGACGAATCAGCGTAGTGCCCTGGACTTCCTCGAACTGAAAGCGCTGCAGCACTTCGATCAACTGATTGAGGTGCAGCCAGCCCCGAGGCACCTGGAATTTGCGCGAGAACGTGATTGGCGAGCCCATCTCGATGCGCATGGCTTGGGCAAATTCTTCCTGGCGACTTTCATAAATGGAGACGATGCGTTTGAGCAAGGCAATGCGCTCGGCAACACTCGTTTCGGCGTATTCCGGTAAGGCCTCGCGCGCGGCGGCCACGGCGCGATCGACGTCGCTGGCATCACCCAGCGCCAGACGATCGACCACCGTTTCCGTGGCCGGGTCGATCACCTCGAACCAGCGGGGAGAAGCCGGTTCGACCCAGCGTCCATCGATGTAAAAGGAGGCGGCATGGGACATGGGTCAGGCCTCGCCTTCGTTGGCCAGCATGCGATACATCTCGGTGTGGTCGGTGGTCGGCGTTGCGTCCTGGGCCACGTCGTTCCAGACCTTGACCGCGCTCTGGCCGAAGAGCAGCGGGTAATCCAGCGCATCGGACAAGCCCTTGGCGATTTTCAGGTCCTTGTTCATCAACTGCATCGAAAAGCCCGAACCGAAGGTGCCGCTGAGCATGAACTGCCGGGCCTTGTTCAGCGACGTGTTGGTGCCGCCGCTGGAGGCGTTGAGCACATCGACCATGACGTCCGGGTCGATGCCGAAACGCTTGGCCACATGCAGCGCCTCGACAGTGGCCATCAGCCCGGCAGCCGAGACGAAATTGTTCAGCGCCTTGGCCGCATGCCCTGCCCCGGCATCGCCGATGTGCAGGATGTTCTTGCCCATGGCGTCGAGCACCGGGCGGCAGCGTTGCATCACAGCAGCATCGCCGCCCACCAGAATCGCCAGGCTGCCGTCCACGGCGCGCTTGACCCCACCGGAAACCGGAGCGTCAAGGTATTCAAGATTGAGGGTTTTGAGCTTGCCGCCCAGTTCGCGGGAGCGCGCCGGCTCCGAAGAACTCATGTCGATGACCATGGTACGCGGCGCCAGTGAAGCCGCCCAGCCGCCCTCCCCCAGCAACACGCTCTCGACAATAGTGGAGTTGGGCAGCATGGTGATCAGCGCGTCGAGTTCGGCGGCGTTTTCCGGGGTCAGCGCCTGGGCACCGAGGGTGGCCTGCACATCGCGCAGACGCCCGGTATCGGCGTCTGCCAGGAACAGTTGAAAGCCGGCCTTGGCCAGGCAGGTGGTCATCGGCGTACCCATCATGCCCAGTCCGATGAAGCCGATCCGTTGCGGTTGCGTCATGTTCGTGCCCTTTGATTTCTTATGTTCTTGTCAATCGGGTCGAGCCAGCGTTTTGCAGTGGTTCTGCTCGACGTTCGCCAGCAGTTGCGACAAAACTATAGGACTGTCATACAATCGGTCAATAGGCTAATTTACGGTTTCCTACCAGCGGCATCTTTGAGGAGTTGGACGAATGATCGTGGAATTGCGTATCTATCACTGTGCACCGGGTCGTCTGCCAGCGCTACATGAGCGCTTTACCAGCACGACGCTGGGGTTTTTCGAGAAGTACGGGATCAGGCAGATCGGGTTCTGGACCAACCTGACCGGGGCGACCAATCAGTCGCTGACGTATCTGTTGCAATGGGAAAGCCTGGCTGAGCGGGAGGCGAAGTGGAATGCGTTTCAGAGCGATGCCGAGTGGATCGCCAAGCGCGCGGCAAGTGAGGCGCAGGCGATTATCGTGGAGCGGATCGAGAACCAGTTTTTGACGCCGACAGGGTATTCGGCTTTGAAGTGACTGTTTTTTTTGCGTGAAGCAGTCCGGCTTGCCGTTGGCAAACCGGACTTCTGAGGGATCAGGGTTTCGCACTCACATCAGTGGTTATACGCACGCTCATTGTGCTCAGCCAGATCCAGGCCCATGTCTTCCACGTGTTCATCGGCACGCAGTCCGACGACCGCCTTGACGACTTTCAGGATCACCCAGCTGACCAAAAAACAGTAGACGGTGGTGAACACCACGCCTTTGATCTGCGCGATCACTTGACTGCCCAGGGTCACGCCTTCGACCAGCCCGCCCAGCGATGGGACGCAGAACACGCCGGTCAGTACCGCACCGATCATGCCGCCGATGCCGTGAAGGCCGAAGACGTCGAGGCTGTCGTCGTAGCCGAAGCGTTTCTTCAGGACGGTGACGCTGAGGTAGCAGAACACGCCGCACAGCAAGCCGATCGCCAATGCGCCACCGACGCCCACGTAGGCGCACGCCGGGGTGATGCCGACCAGACCGGCCAACGCCCCGCTGGCCAGGCCCAGCGCGCTGGGCTTGCCGACCTTCAGCCACTCGGTGAACATCCAGCCGAGGATGCCGGCGCAGGCGCCCAGTTGGGTGTTGAGCATGACGATGCCCGACAGGCCATTCAGGCCGCCGCCCGAACCGATGTTGAAGCCGAACCAGCCAACCCAGAGCATCGCCGCGCCGACCATGGTCAGGCTCAGGTTATGGGCGGGCATCGGCGCGTTGGCGTAGCCTTTGCGCTTGCCCAGCATCAGGCACGCCGCCAGCGCTGCAACGCCTGCGTTGATGTGCACGGCGGTGCCGCCGGCGAAATCCAGCACGCCCCAGTTGTGCATCAACGCACCTGCCCCGCCCCAGACCATGTGCGCCACCGGCGCGTAGACCAATGTGAACCAGATGGCCATGAACAGCAGCGCCGCCGAGAACTTCATGCGCTCGGCGAAGGCACCTGCGATCAGGGCTGGGGTGATGATGGCGAAGGTCATCTGGAAGGTCACGAACACGCCTTCAGGGATGTCGCCCACCAGGCTTTCCGGGGTCATACCGGCAAGAAACGCACGGCTCAGGCCGCCGACGAAGCTGTTGAAGCTGACCTCACCCTCGACCATGTTGGTGGTGTCGACCACCATGCTGTAGCCGTAGATCACCCACAACACGCCCACCAGCCCGGCGATGCCGAAGCATTGGGTGAACAACGAGAGCATGTTTTTCGCCCGCACCAGACCGCCGTAAAAAAGCGCCAGGCCCGGCAGACACATGAACAGCACCAGCACGGCGGCGGTGACCATCCACGCGGTGCTGCCGGTGTTCAACGTCGCGGCGTCGGCCGCCTGAGCCAAGGGAATGCAGGCGCTGAGCGCCATCACTAAAAGAAGGGATTTGCCGGGTAGACGGTTAACCATTTTCGAAGCTCCTGCAATGAATGGAAAAGTGTCTGGCAGAAAGCAATGAAGTGAAGCGGCGGGCCTTGCTGGCCTCTTGAGATGGGCGCTGTCATTGCATTAATTCAAGCCTGGCGAGAACTGTGGGAGCGAATTCATTCGCGAGAGGCCGGTACAGCTGGCAGAGATTAGCCGTCTGAAATGCCGCCTCGCGAATGAATTCGCTCCCACAGTGGTCATGGCCCAGCAGCCAGGGGTTCGCCAACAGGGCTGGCGAAACCGTTCAACCGCCGTGAATCAATACTGCTGCCCCGGGATCCACGAAGTCCCTGCCAACGGCACCCGGGCCATGGCCGCTGATTCCACGGTCAAGGCCACCAGGTCCTCGGGGTCGAGGTTGTGCAGGTGGGACTTGCCGCAGGCGCGGGCCATGGTTTGCGCTTCCAGCACCAGGACACGCAAATAGTTGGCCAACCTGCGCCCGCCTTCGACCGGATCCAGGCGTTTGGAGAGTTCCGGGTCCTGGGTGGTGATGCCTGCAGGGTCGCGGCCGTTCTGCCAGTCGTCGTAGAAACCGGCGGCTGAGCCGATTTTTTTCAGCTCGTCGTCGAGGCGCGGATGGTTGTCGCCCAGAGCGATCAGCGCCGCCGTGCCGATGGCCACGGCGTCTGCGCCCAGTGCCATGGCCTTGGCCACGTCTGCACCATTGCGAATCCCGCCGGAGACGACCAGCTGCACTTTGCGGTGCATGCCCATCTCCTGCAGCGCCTGAACGGCTTGCGGGATGGCTGGCAGAATCGGAATGCCGACGTGCTCGATGAACACTTCCTGAGTCGCTGCGGTGCCGCCCTGCATGCCATCCAGAACGATCACATCAGCCCCGGCCTTGACTGCCAGCTTGACGTCGTAGTATGGGCGACTGGCGCCGATCTTCACGTAGATCGGCTTTTCCCAATCGGTGATCTCGCGGATCTCGGCAATCTTGATCGCCAGGTCGTCCGGGCCGGTCCAGTCCGGGTGACGGCAGGCCGAACGCTGATCGACGCCAATCGGCAAGGTGCGCATGCCCGCCACGCGCTCGGTGACCTTCATGCCCAGCAGCATGCCGCCGCCACCGGGCTTGGCGCCCTGCCCCAGCACGATCTCGATGGCGTCGGCCTTGCGCAGGTCGTCCGGGTTCATGCCATAACGCGACGGCAGGTATTGGTAGACCAGATGCTGCGACTGGCCGCGTTCTTCCGGGGTCATGCCGCCGTCGCCGGTGGTGGTACTGGTGCCGGCGATGGTCGCGCCACGGCCCAGGGCCTCTTTGGCATTGGCCGACAACGCACCGAAACTCATGCCGGCGATGGTCACCGGGATCTTCAGGTGAATCGGCTTCTTGGCGAAGCGATTGCCGAGGATCACGTCGGTGCCACACTTCTCGCGATAGCCTTCCAGTGGGTAGCGCGACACGCTGGCGCCGAGCAGCAGCAGATCATCGAAGTGCGGCAGCTTGCGCTTGGTGCCGCCGCCGCGAATGTCGTAGATGCCGGTTTCGGCGGCACGCTGTATTTCCTGGATGGCCAGACGATCAAAGGTGGCCGATTCGCGCAGAACGGGAGCTGCCTTGGGGGTGTGGGATTCGCTCATGGAAATGCTCCTGACTCAGTACGCCGACGCGTTATCGACTTTGAAGTTGTACAACTGACGGGCCGAGCCGTAGCGTTTGAAGTCCGACGCCTTTTCGTTGAAACCCGCGCGATTGAGCAGCGCTTGCAACTCTTCGAGGTGTTCGGCGCGCATCTCTTTTTCGACGCAGTCCGACCCCAGGGACTCGACCGTGCCTTTGACGAAAATTTTGGTTTCATACAGCGAGTCGCCCAGCGCATCGCCCGCGTCGCCGCACACCACAAGACGCCCGGCCTGGCCCATAAAACAGCTCATGTGGCCGATGCTGCCGCCAACCACGATGTCGATGCCTTTCATGGAAATGCCGCAACGGGCACCGGCGTCGCCTTCGATGACCAAGAGGCCGCCGTGAGCCGTGGCGCCCGCGGCTTGCGAGGCGCTGCCCTTGACCCGCACGTAGCCGGACATCATGTTCTCGGCGCAGCCCACGCCGACGTTGCCGTGCACGGTGACCGAGGCCTTCTGGTTCATGCCTGCGCAGTAGTAACCGGCGTGGCCCTGGATATCCACGGACACCGCTTCGTTGACGCCGACGGCCAGGTTGTGGGCGCCGTTGGGATGGGTCACGACCCACTCACGTTCTTCAAGATTGTTGACTTGGTCATGCAGCGCCTGATTGAGATCACGCACGCTGGCGATGGAAAGATCGATGGTTTTCATGTGTGCGTTCCTTAAGCCGACTCGCGTTCCCAGATGTACATAGTGGCCGGGACAGGCTCCCAGACTTTGGCCTTGTCGATGCCCGGCAGGCTCGACAGCGCCTGATATTCCGAGGCCATGGCGACGTAATCATCGGTCTCGGCGAGGATGGCGGGTTTGCAGGCAATCGGGTCGCGGATCACCGCAAAGCCGTTACGGGTGCCGATGGCGAAGGTGAAAAACCCGTCCAGCGCTTCCAGCGAACTGTCCAGTGCGGTCTTCAGCGAGTCGCCCTGCTGCAGGCGCCAGGCGAGATAACCGGCGGCGACTTCGGTGTCGTTCTCGGTGTCGAAATTGATCCCTTCACGGCGCAGTTTCTGGCGCAGACGGAAGTGATTGGACAGCGAGCCGTTGTGCACCAGGCACAGGTCGGCGCCCGTGGAAAACGGGTGACTGCCTTCCATGGTCACGGCGCTTTCGGTGGCCATGCGGGTGTGGCCGATAATGTGGCTGCCCTTCATGCTGCCCAGGCCAAAGCGCTCGGAAATCTCTTTGGGCAGGCCCATGCCCTTGAGGATTTCGATGCTCTTGCCCGCGCTCATGATGCGCACGCTCGGCGCCAGTTCGCCCAAGGCGGCACGTACGGCAGCCTCTTGAGCCTTGATCTTCAGCACGATGGCGCTGGCGTTCTTGAACCAGTCCAACGATACGCCAAGCTTGCCTTCCAGCGCCGCGATCAGCGCCTTGAAGTCATAGCCTTCGATGGTGGCCTGCAAGGTCAGCTTGACCCAGCCATCGGCCACCTCATCGCCATAAATGGCAAAACCTGCGCTGTCCGGACCGCGATCGGTCATGGCTTCGAGCATCGGTTCAAAGAGCTCGCCGAGCCGGGATTCCAGCGCCGGATTTTTCAGGTAAAGACCCACGATTCCGCACATAAAGCAGCCTCACTTCGTAAGGAAAGCTGCAAGCCAATAAGCTGCAAGCTGTCCGAGTTGACTTAATAATTTGTACACGCCACGCACCTGCTTTTTCTTGCGGCTTGAAGCTTGCGGCTCGAAGCTGCCGTTAAAAGAATTCCGTGTAGCGCTTGATTTCCCAGTCGCTCACATGGCGGCTGTACTCCACCCACTCCATGCGCTTGAGGCGGATGAACTCGCCGACGATCTCGTCGCCCAGCACCTCCGCGAACAGCGGGTCGGCTTCCAGCGCATCGCAAGCTTCCTTGAGCGACTGCGGCAGGGTCTTGATGCCGCGCGCGGCGATCTCTTCCAGGCTCAGCTTGTAGAGGTTCTCGTTGCAGACGTTGTCGATTTCCAGCTTGCGGTCGATACCATCCAGGCCCGCGGCGATGATCGCGGCGCTCACCAGATACGGGTTGCAACCGGCGTCCGGCAGACGGAATTCCAGGCGGCCGTAAGGCACGCGAACCATGGCCGAGCGGTTGTTGGCACCAAAGGCGATGAAGGCGGGCGCCCACGTCGCGCCGGACAGCGAATTGCCGACCACCAGGCGCTTGTACGAGTTGACGGTTGGGGCGGCAAAGGCACACAGCGCCGGACCGTGGGCGAGCAAACCGGCGGCGAAGTGATAGGCCATTTTCGACAGCCCCATGCCACTCGGGTCGCTGGCGTCGTGGAACAGGTTTTTGTTGCTGGCGCTGGCGATGGAGAGGTGAAAGTGCATGCCGTTACCCGCGCGTTTCGGGTCCGGCTTGGGCATGAATGAGCAGATCATGCCCATGTCATTGGCGATCTCGCCGGCGGCCATGCGGAAGAAGGTGAAACGGTCCGCCGACTCCATCGCATCGCTGTAGGTGTAATTGATCTCGAACTGGCCGTTGGCGTCTTCGTGGTCGATCTGATAGATGTCGAAACCCACCGGTTGCAGGGCTTCGGTCAGGCGTTCGAGGAACTCGCGCGAGCGTGACAGGCCCTTGTAGTCGTAGCACGGTTTGTCCAGCGCATCGCTGGCGTCAACCAGTTGCAGGCTACCCGCAGCGTCGCGCTTGAACAGACTGAATTCGGGTTCCAGGCCGGTGTTGAGGGTCCAGCCACGATCGCTTAAGCGCTCGACCTGTTTTTGCAGCACATAGCGGCTGTCGTACGGCCACGGCTTGCCTTCGACGTGACCGATGCACACCACGCGGCCATAGCCCTTCTGCCAAGGCACCGGGCTTAGCGACGACAGATCACCCTTGGCCATGAAGTCCGGGCCGTGGGGCTCCATGCCCATGCCGCAGATGGCGAAACCGGCAAAGCCTGCGCCCTCTTCGGCCACCATTTCAAGGCCCGACACCGGCACCGATTTGGTCTTGGAGGAACCATGGATATCGACGAACTGGGCCAACACGTACTTAATCCCGTGTTCCTCGATCAGCCGCTGTGTTTCGGGTGGCAACATGAGCATTCACTCCTGGCGATAAGCAAAACGTTGAGGTCAGTGACCGTTGTCTCGGAGCCTGACGGGTTTTTATTCCATTCAGGAAAGTTAATTTCCCATAAGGAATGCAAGCGTCTTGCCAACTGGGTATGCCAGGAAATGAATCGCGCGGGAGGCGGAAATTCGGCTGTATATATGGGAAACTCATTTTCCTTGAGGGAATAATCCGCTGCCGACCGAGCAGCCGGGTCTTTGAATCGCACATTCCTGGTGCGAAACTAAAATTATCGAACGGAAACCGTGCAAAGCCGATGAGTACGTCTGAAGAACAACCGAAGCTCAAGCTTGAGCAGTACTTGGGCATTCAGATCAAACGCCAGCGCCAGGCGCAGGAGCTGAAACTGGCTGATGTGGCGCGCATCGCCGGCATCAGTCAGGGCATGTTGAGCAAGATCGAGAATGCCCAGGTGTCCACCAGCCTGGATAACCTCAGCCGCCTGTGCGACGTCCTGGGCATGCCCATGTCCAAGCTGTTCAGTCAGTACGATCAGCAAGGCAGCAGCGCGCTGCTGGTCAAGCGCGACGAAGGGCTGGAAGTCGTGCGCCGTGGCACCGAGAAAGGCCACACCTATCATCTGCTCAACCACACCCGCGGGCCGAAGAAGAGCTTCGAGGCCTACATGGTGAGCATGGACGACGCCAGTGAAGAGTTCCCGACCTTTTCCCACCCCGGCACCGAGTTCCTGCATCTGCTGGAGGGCGAGCTGGTGTACCGCCACGGCAACCAGCTGTACCACATGGAGGCCGGCGACAGTCTGACCTTCGATGGCGACATCCCCCATGGCCCGGAATCTCTGGTGCAGGTGCCGATCCGCTTGCTGTCGATCATGAACTACGGCGCGTCGGGGGAATGAATATCTCGGGTACCGAGCGGCTTTGCGGGCCAGCCATGGACCATCTCGACAAACCGACGCAAAATGCCTGCCTTGCCTTGGATCGGACCACACCATGTACCTGACGAAACTCGAAATCGCCGGCATTCGTTCTCATGAGAAGTTTGTTTTTCAGGTGCCTGAGGACAAGCCATGGGGCTGGCACGTGATTCTGGGCGACAACGGTGCGGGTAAGTCCAGCTTCGTGAAATCACTGGCGTTGGCCCTTGCAGGCCCTGCCGAAGCCCGGGCATTGCGGCAAGACTGGAGCACCTGGCTTCGAACGGGGTGTGACCAGGCCAACGTTACCGCTCACCTGACATGGAACCCTGAGGTCGATTCGATCACCGGCCAAGGGCGTGCCCCCGTGAAAAAACTGGCCTGCGAAATCGTCATCGAATCCAACAACGAAGCCTTGAGTACCGGTGCGATTCTGGTGGAAGGCAAACACAGTTCGAAGGGACTTGAACGAGCGCTTTGGGGCCGCAGCAGAGGCTGGTTCTCCGCCTCATTCGGGCCGTTTCGGCGCTTTACCGGCGGTAACCGTGATTATGAGCGGATGTTCTATACCAACCCGCGCCTGGCCCCCCATCTCACCGCATTTGGCGAAGACATTGCGCTGACCGAGTGCCTTGAATGGTTGAAGTCGCTCCATATCAAACAACTGGAGAGCAAGGACGATTCCCAGTTTCTCGATTGCGTCATCTCGTTCATCAACAACGGTGAGCTTTTGCCCCATGGTTCGCGCATCAGTCGCATCACTTCCGAGGAAATCATTTTTATCGACGGCAACGGCCATGAGGTCAGCGTCGACTTCCTGAGTGATGGGTACCGTTCAATCCTCAGCCTGACGTTCGAACTGATTCGCCAGCTCACCATCAGCTACGGTCAGGCGATTGTTGCACCCCAGATTCGCTCGGGGGCCATTTCCCTACCGGGTGTGGTGGTCATTGACGAGGTTGACGCGCACTTGCATCCCTCCTGGCAGAAACGCATCGCACCATGGTTCCTGAAGGTGTTCCCGCGTCTGCAATTCATTGTCACCACTCACAGTCCCATCATTTGCCAGGCGGCAGAACACGGAACGGTCTGGCGTCTACCGACGCCTGGCAGCGATGAAAAAGGCGGTCAGGTCAAAGGTGACACCCTCAACCGGCTGATTTTCGGCAATATTCTGGAAGCCTACGACACGGCTTTCTTTGGCGATGAGGTGACGCGCTCGGAAACTTCAAAGGCGCAGTTGCTGGAACTGGCCCAACTCAACCGCAAGCAGGCGCTGGGAAAGATCGATCAAGCCGGGCTGCTGAGAATCGAAACATTGCGCGCCTGCATGCCCACGACCGCCTCAGTGGCATCGAGGTCCGGGCTGGAGGTTGAATGATTCGCCTGGCCGATCTACCCGTGCCCCAATCCATGCTTGACGGGCTGGCAACGTATCAAGGGATTGTCGATGCCCATGACACCTATCCCGAACGGGTAACGAGCGCGAAAGCCGAATTCAAAGCGCGCAATACCAAGACCAATGCAGTGTTCAAACAGGTTCGGGCTGCACTGGCAAAGATGTGCACGAACACGCGTCGTTGCTGCTACTGCGAAGACTCGATGGCCGATGAAGTCGAGCACATTGCGCCCAAGGACCTTTACCCTGATCGGGTGTTCGACTGGAACAACTACGTCTACGCATGCGGACCGTGCAACAGCCCCAAAGGCAATCAATACGCGGTATTGAACGCGGAAGGTGACTTAGTGCATGTCGGCAGGGCCAAGGGTGCCGAGGTCGTTGAACCGGCTGCCGGAGCGCATGCGCTGATCAATCCACGTTTTGAAAATCCGCAAGAGTTTCTCTGGCTGGACATCATCGACACGTTCAACTTCATCGCCAACGATGACGCCGGGACACTCTCGGAAAAACGTGCAACCTATACCTGCCGGGTTCTTGCGTTGAACAATCGTGACGTGCTCATCGAAGCAAGGCGCCTGGCGTTCGGCTCTTATCGCTCGCGGCTTTTTGAATACATCCACAAGCGCGACGCGGGTGCGCCTCAAGCAGACCTCAACGCGCTGATCAACGGCTTGAAGTCCATGGCCAACCCTGCGGTATGGGTGGAAATGAAACGATCTCACAGCGCCCATGAAGAACTGGCGCAGTTATTCGCCCAGGCTCCCGAAGCGCTCGGCTGGTAGTGCCGTATCGCGCCATTACGACTTTAGTACGGGTTTTCGTCTCTATGGTTGCATTCACAAAGTGGCGCTACTGACATGTAATGCCACCCAGACCATCGGCCGATTGCCTGGGCACCACCTCTGCCGACCTTGAACTGCGTCGAAGGCTGAACAATAAGAAAGGTGCAAAACCATGTACAAGATCCTGATCGCCGATGATCACCCGCTGTTTCGCGAAGCCATTCATAACGTCATCAGCGATGGTTTTCCGGGCGTGGAGGTCATGGAAACCGAAGACCTGGACAGCACCCTGGCCTTGACCCGCGAGCATGACGATCTGGACCTGATCCTGCTGGACCTGAACATGCCCGGCATGCATGGTCTGAATGGGTTGATCAATCTGCGCAACGAAGCGCCGACCATTCCCGTGGTGATCGTCTCTGCCGAGCAGGACAAGCAGGTCGTGCTGCAGGCGATCACCTATGGCGCGGTGGGGTTTATCACCAAATCGTCGCCGCGCAAGCAGATGACCGAGGCCATCGAGCAGATCCTCAACGGCAACGTCTACTTGCCTTCGGACATCATCCGCAGCCAGAAACCCGCCTCACGACGCAACCACGGCGACGCGCCGCACCTGCCGCCGGAACTGCTCCAGGCCCTGACCCGCAAGCAGCTGCTGGTTCTCGAACGCATGACCAAGGGCGACTCCAATAAACAGATCGCCTTCAGCCTCGCCATCGCCGAGACCACGGTGAAAGCCCACGTCTCGGCGATCCTGCGCAAGCTCAACGTGCACAACCGGGTGCAGGCAATCCTCAGCGCCGGGGATATTGATTTTGCGGCGTATCTGCGTCGGTAAGACACTGCCTGCCACAGATTGCCCGGCCACCAAAATCCCCATGTGGGAGCGAATTCATTCTGGGCGGCATCCCGACGAGACGGGATGTCAGACGACAAATTGCGGTCGGCTGTACTGGCCCATCGCGAATGAATTCGCTCCCACAGGTCGAGTTTCCACCCGAGTGCGCAGTGTCGATGACATCAAGTTTCGTCTGCCCTCAGCCCTGCTGCGCCAACGTCTCGAACGCCTCATCGATGGCACCCACCCCGGTGGGCCGCACCAGCCGCGCGACTTCATGCCCGTCGCGCAGAAACACTAGGGTCGGCCACAACTTGACCCTGAATGAACGCCCCAGGCGACGGCCGCTACCGTCTTCGATCTTCAATCGGCGCACCTGTGGGTATTCGGCGATCACCTCGCCGATCAGCGGTTGCGCCGCCTTACAGTGGCCGCACCAATCGGTGCCGAATTCGACAACCGTCGCGCCCGCCAAAGCGTCGAGGTCAGCGCGGCTCAGGGTTTCAGGCTCATAGGGCATTTCATTCATCTCGATCTCCTCCTTCGCGATCCCGGCAGTGTAGCGGCGGCGCCCAGTGAGGCCCACCACACCGCCTGTCACTTTCATATCAATAGTGACTTGCACGATGAAAGCCACATCATTAGATTATATACATAATATTAACGCAGACGTCGTTCTGAGGATCCCGGCCATGAGGAAGAAAAGCTTCGCTGACATGCCTTGCCCGATCGCGCTGAGTCTCGAACACGTAGGCGACTGGTGGAATATCCTGATCCTGCGCGACCTGTCCTACGGTCTGAGCCGTTTTGACGAATTCCAGAAAAGCCTGGGCATTGCTTCCAGCACCCTGACCCGCCGCCTGAATGACCTGATCGAGTCCGGGCTGATCGAGCGCCGCGCCTACACCGACAAACCCACCCGCTACGACTACCTGCTCACCGAGCGTGGCCGTGACTTCCGCCAGGTGGTGCTGACCCTGATGAAGTTCGGCAACACGCACTTTTCCGGCCAGCGCTCGAACATCGAACTGTTCGACGAGACCACCGGCCAGGCCGTCGACGTGGTGTTGACCGATGGCAACACCGGCAAACGCATCAACATGCGCGAGCACAGCCTTCGTACAGAGGGCCGGCCGAAAGCCTGTCTGCCTGGCGTCTGGAGACCGGCCGCCCACGTCGCGACGCCTATCGCAACACGCTTCCCGCCACCCCTTCCCAGCCACTGCAGCCCCACAGGTAATCCGCGATGAACTCACCACAATCCGTCACCGAGCCCGCCGTTGCTGTCGCACCGCCGAAACCTGCCCGGGGCAAACGCCTGATGGTGCTGTCGCTGGGCAGTGCTGCGCTGATCGGCGCCGTGTTGTTTGGCGCGCACTGGTGGACCACCGGGCGCTTTCTCGAATCCACCGACGACGCCTATGTGGGCGGCGACGTGACCGTGATCGGGCCGAAAGTCCCTGGTTACATCACCGAACTTAAAGTGGTCGACAACCAGTTCGTTCACGCCGGCGACCTGTTGGTGAAGATCGATGACCGCGATTACCTGGCGGCGCTGAAAAAAGCCCAAGGCGCAGTCGCCGCTGAGGAAGCGCTGCTGGCCAATCTGGACGCTACCGAGCAGCTGCAACACGCGGTGGTCAGTCAGTCCAGGGCGGGCATCGATGCGGCCAACGCCGAGACGGTCCGTTCCCGCGATGACCAGGTGCGTTATCAGGTGCTGGCGGGGCGCTCGGCGGTCTCGGTCGAGAGCTTCCAGCGCGCCGATGCCACCTACAAGACCGCCCAGGCCAACGGCGCCAAGGCCCAGGCCTTGATGCTTGCTTCGCAACGTCAATTGGACGTGATCTCGACTCAGAAACAACAAGCCCGCGCCGCACTGGAACAGGCCAAGGCCGAACGCGACCTCGCGCAACTGAACGTCGGCTACACCGAACTGCGCGCCCCGGTGGATGGCGTGATCGGCAACCGCCGCGCCCGGGTCGGCGCCTATGCCGCTGCCGGCACGCAGCTGATCTCGGTGGTGCCGGCCAAAGGATTGTGGGTCGACGCCAACTTCAAGGAAGACCAGCTCACCCACATGCAGCCGGGCCAGGCGGTGACCATCGAGGCCGATGTGCTGCCGGGTCAGGTGTTCCACGGCCATCTCGACAGCCTGGCCCCGGCCACGGGCTCGCAGTTCAGCGTGCTGCCACCGGAGAACGCCACCGGCAACTTCACCAAGATCGTCCAGCGGGTGCCGGTGCGGGTGTACCTGGATGGCGAAGACGGCAACCTTGGCAAGCTGCGTCCGGGCTTGTCGGTGGTCGCTGAAGTCGACACCAGGGCCAGCGTTTCTCAAACAGAAGTTGCCAGCGCCGCTGACGGGCAGAAAGCCCAATGAGCGCCACCACCGCCGCTGCCGACGCCCTTGCTGCCAAGCCAAAAGGGCCGGTTGACGCGGCTTCGATGGCCACCTCGGCCAAGGTTTTCGCCTTCGCCAGCATGTGCCTGGGAATGTTCATCGCCCTGCTCGACATCCAGATCGTCTCCGCCTCGTTGCGTGACATCGGCGGTGGGCTGTCGGCCGGCTCCGACGAAACCGCTTGGGTGCAGACCAGCTACCTGATCGCCGAAATCGTGGTGATTCCTCTCTCCGGCTGGCTGGCGCGGGTGTTCTCCACCCGCTGGCTGTTCTGTGCTTCGGCCGTGGGCTTCACCCTCGCCAGTCTCTTGTGTGGTCTGGCCTGGAACATCCAGAGCATGATTGCTTTCCGTGCCCTGCAAGGGTTTCTCGGCGGCTCGATGATCCCGATGGTGTTCACTTCGGCGTTCATGTTTTTCGGTGGCAAACAGCGGGTGATCGCAGCCTCCACCATCGGCGCCATCGCCTCGCTGGCGCCGACATTGGGCCCGGTGATCGGCGGCTGGATCACCGACGTGTCGTCCTGGCACTGGCTGTTCTACATCAACCTGGTGCCCGGGATTTTCGTCGCCATCGCCGTGCCGATTCTGGTCAACATCGACTCGATGGACCTCAAGCTGCTCAAGGGCGCCGACTACATCAGCATGGTCTTTCTCGCACTGTTCCTCGGTTGCCTGGAATACACCCTGGAAGAAGGCCCACGCTGGAACTGGTTCAGCGACCAGACCATCCTCACCACCGCCTGGATTTCCGGTCTGTCTGCCTTGGCCTTCATTGGCCGCACGCTGGTGTCGAAAAACCCGGTGGTCGACCTGCGCGCCCTCAAGGACCGCAACTTCGCCCTGGGCTGTTTCTTCTCCTTCGTCACCGGTATTGGCCTGTTCGCCACGATTTACCTGACCCCATTGTTTCTGGGCCGCGTACGGGGCTACAGCGCGCTGGAGATTGGCGAGGCGGTTTTTTCCACCGGCGTGTTTCAGCTGCTGGCGATCCCGGTGTACGGCTTTCTCGCCAACCGCGTCGACCTGCGCTGGATCATGATGTTCGGCCTGTCGCTGTTCGCCCTGTCGATGTGGGATTTCTCGCCGATCACCCACGACTGGGGCGGCCATGAACTGCTGCTGCCTCAGGCGATTCGCGGTTTCGCGCAACAAATGGCCGTGCCGCCAACGGTGACCCTGACCCTCGGCGGCCTACACCCTTCGCGGCTGAAACAGGCGTCCGGGCTGTTCAACCTGATGCGTAACCTGGGCGGCGCCATCGGCATCGCGGCCTGTGCCACGATCCTCAACGACCGCACTAACCTGCATTTCACGCACCTGGCCGAGCACCTGAATGACAGCAACGAGGCCATGAACAATTGGCTCGCAACCGTCACCGGCAACTTCGCAAGCCTCGGCCAGAACGCAGCAGAGGCCAGTCATTCGGCGTTGCATCAGTTGTGGCTGCTGACTTATCGCGAGGCCCAGACGCAGACTTATTCGGATGCGTTCCTGGCAATCATGGTCTGTTTCATCATCGCCGTGGCCATGGTGCCGCTGATGCGCAAGGTCGCACCGCCGGCTGCCCCTTCCGCCGAGGCCCATTGACCCCATGATCGCTATTTTCCCCTTCAGCACCCCGTTTCGAGGACAGCCCCATGACCACCCTGGCGTCTCGTTTCAAACGCAGCGGCGTCTTCGCCCTGAGCGCACTGTTGATTGCCATGGCGGGCTGCACCGTTGGCGCGGACGCGTACAAAGGCGGGGCAATCAGCCTGGTGGATGTGCTGGTGAGGGATCAACAGTTGCTGGTCTCACGGGATCAGCTGGCGCAGTTGCACGCCAATGACGCACGGGCTGCGGTGTCGACGTTCCGGGCATTGGGTGGGGGGTGGCCGCAAAGCGCGACAGGCCCGGTTGCCAGGCAGCAAATCTCAAGCACTGCATAATACCTGTAGGAGCCGGAGGTTACGACGGCCGCGAAAGCGGTGTGTCAGGCAGGCCGCTTTCGCCACTGTCGCACAGCTTCCCACAGATCCGAGTTTCCCACAGATGTGGGATCAGCCCTTGATAAAGCCCAGCAGAATTTCGTTGATTTCATCGGCCTGCACGGTGCACATGCCGTGGGAACCGCCCTTGACCAAGTGCAGTGTCGAGCCTTTCACCAGCGTGTGGCTCTTCTCGCCAGAGGCCACCAGCGGCACGATCTGGTCGTCGTCGCCGTGCAGAATCAGCGTCGGTACGTCGATCTTTTTCAGGTCCTCGGTGAAATCAGTTTCCGAGAACGCCTTGATGCAGTCGTACTCGCCCTTGACGCTGCCGAGCATGCCGATGGACCAGAACGAATCGATCGCGCCCTGGGAAGTCTTCGCACCCTCGCGATTGAAGCCGAAGAACGGCACAGCCAGGTCCTTGAAGAACTGCGAGCGGTCAGCCGTGAAGCCAGCACGGATGCCGTCAAACACGTCGATTGGCAAGCCTTCGGGGTTGGCTGGCGTCTTGAGCATGAGCGGTGGCACAGCCCCGATCAGCACGGCCTTGGCCACGCGGGACGAACCGTGACGACCGATATAACGCGCCACTTCGCCGCCGCCGGTGGAGTGGCCGATCATGATCGCGTCTTTCAGATCCAGCGCTTCGAACAGCTGCGCCAGGTCGTCGGCGTAGGTGTCCATGTCGTTACCTTCCCAGGTCTGGCCGGAGCGCCCGTGACCACGGCGGTCATGGGCGATCACGCGGTAGCCCTTCTGGCCGAGGAACAGCATCTGCGCATCCCAGGCATCGCCATCCAGCGGCCAGCCGTGGGAGAACACGATGGGCTGCCCGGTGCCCCAGTCCTTGTAGAAAAACTCGGTGCCGTCTTTCAGGGTCAAGATAGACATGTGACGCAATCCTCGGGAAATGAGCTGGGAAGATTCAGCGTAGACCGGGTTTGCGCTTGTGCATTGTAGAAATGTGCTGGTTTGCAGCCAGGGCCATCACCCCCGGCGCTCTGCCCGACTCAACGCCCCCAGACGTGTGGAAATGGACTGCATGCCCTTGCCCAGCTCGCGCAAGGTGCTGGCGTCCCGCGCGCCCTGTTCGCTGGAGGCGTGGATGCGCACCGCCAGTTCGTTGATCTCGTGGGTGACGTGGCTCTGCTCCTGCGCCGCCACGGCAATCTGGTGGGCGCGCTGGACGATGTCGTCGAAGCTGTACACCGTGGTGCCCAGCGTCGCTGCCACCGCGACGGCCTGCTGCACGGACTCGCGGGTGCGTTCGGCGCCGGTCTGCATGGTCGAGACCGCAGAGCTGGATGCCTGACGCAATTGCGAAATCATCTCCTGAATCTCATTGGCCGACGACTGGGTTCGTCCCGCCAGCGTGCGTACCTCGTCGGCCACCACCGCAAAGCCGCGACCTTGCTCGCCCGCCCGCGCCGCTTCGATGGCGGCGTTGAGGGCCAGCAAGTTGGTCTGCTGGGAAATCGACTTGATCACCTCCAGCACGCTGCCCACGCGCTCGATGTCGTCGCCCAGCTGGGTGATCGCCCCCGCAGCGCCAGAAATATCGCTGGCCAGCGCTTCGATGAACTGGCTGTTGCTGTTGACCTGATCCTGACTCTTCTGCGCCTCGCCCAACGAACGTCGGGCGGTGTCGGAGCAGTCCGTGGTGTTGTGGGCGACTTCGTTGGCGCTGGCCGACATCTCGGTGATGGCCGTGGCCAGCAGGGTGTTGTCCTGGCGCTGGGCTTCGGCGCGCTCGGCCAAGCCGTGGGACAGCTGGGCCAGATCGTTGGCCTGGCGCTCCAGCGACACCGACTCTTCGGCAATGCGGTGCAACATGTCCCGCAGCGAACCGGCATAGCGGTTGACCGATTCACGCAACGCGCCGATTTCGTCGGCGCGCACAATGGTCAGCTGCGTATCGGTATGCCCGCCCTGCCCCAGGCTGGCAATCTGTGCGGTGGTTTCCTCCAGTTGCGTCAGCAGGCGCTTGCCCGCCAGCCATGCCAAGCCCAGCAACACGCCCAACAGCGGCAGCAGGAACAGCAGGATTTGCCCGGTCAAGCGGTTGGCCAGGCCGACCACCCGTGCTTCAGGCGTCACCAGCCCGATGCGCCAGCCGGTGCCGGTCATGGTCGCCAGCGTGACATAGGCCGGGCCGTTGAGTCGGCCATCGTGTTCGAGCCTGAGCGTCGAGAGCGTCGAGGTGTTGCTGGCGAGCTGATCCGCCACAGGTTTCAGCCAAGGCTGCTCCTGACTCAAGCCGGTGATAGTTAACAGCCCTTTGGAGCCTTTGGCGTCGGGGAAATACAGCAGGTTGCCGGAAGGGTCGACCGCAAACGCATAGCCGTCGGTGACACCGCCTTTGTCTTTGAGGAAGGCTGCCAGACCGTCGAGTTTCAGGTCGATGGTCGCGACACCGGCGAACGCACCCTGGGCCCGATACGGCACGCTGCAGGTGGTCATGGCCACGCCGCTGACCGGGTCCTGATAGGCGTCCGACCAGACGCAACGACCGGCCGGCGCGGCCTTGGCCCCGGTGTACCAGGACTCCGCGCGGTACGGCGGCGTCGCGGCCTGGTTGTATTCGTCCGAAAAGTCCAACGTATTGCTGGCGTTACGTGCCCAAAAGAAGCTGCGACGCTCGGTGCCCGGCGCAAAGGCGTTGGGCTCCGGCCACAGGCCGCCACCGGCGATGGCGGCGTCACCCTGGCTGTCGATCAGGCCGGGAAAGTTGCTCATGAACAGGGCTTCATCGTGAGGCAGCGTTTCGGCCAGCAGCGCCATCGCCGCGGCGGTGCCTTCAATACGGCTCAGGGGCAAGGCCAACTGGCGGGTAATGGCGCTGGCTGACTGCTCGGCCGACTCGGTACCGGCGGCCACCAGTTGGGGTTTGCCGCCGAGGGTCATGACCGCGAAAATCGCCACGGCGGTGAGGACCAGTAATGTCAGGATTCCCAGGGTCATTCGTCCAGCAATACGGGTGGGAATCAAGGGCATGGTTAAACTCCGAAAAAATGCAGGTTTGCATCCTTCTGCAACGGCTGTGCCGGGGAAAAGTTGAACGCCAGCCCGCGTATTACCTGAGTGAACGACAGATGGTCATGTGACCCGTCGCCATGGCCTGTCCGTGGGGCTCAGACCTGCATCCCGTCTCTGGCCACCATCACTTGATCGGGCAGCTGATCGCCATGCTCGATCAACCACGCATCCAGGATGTGCCCCACATGGGTCAGCACGCCGGTGCGCGGTTTCAGCGCGTTGATGATCTGCAGCGCCAGGTTCAGGTCATTGTGATTGCGCGGGGTCTGCGGCTGAGGGGGCATCGAGCAGTCGAGGATCAGCACGTCCAGCGCGTGCTGATGCAGCAAGGTCAGGGTGTCTGCGGGCAAGCCCACGGTGTCGGTGAGGTAGGCCACCCGCCGGCCGCCGCCTTCGAGCAGGTAACCCAGCGTCGGTTTGGAATGCAGCAACGGCAGCGCTGTCACCTGAAGCTCGCCAAACACACGCGTCTCAAACGCTGTGAAGGGCTGGCTGAAGTCGAGAATTCCCGGATGCTTGTACAGGTCCGACAGCCCGTCCGGGTCGGCGGGGCCGTGCACTGGAATCACCAGCCCCTGCCCCCAGCGCAGATGCAACAGGCCTTGAGCGTGGTCGGCGTGGTAGTGGGTCTGGAGGATGCCGCTCAAACTGCGGGGCGGGAAACGCTCGGTGACGTCCGGCAGGCCGCTGTCGATCAACCAGCGTTGATTCCCCAGCTCGACCAGCGCCGAGCACGGTCGCCTGCGCAAGCGCGGATCAGCATGCGCCGCTTCGCAGGCCGGGCACTGACAGCCGTACACCGGCACCTGTCGCGCATCGCCGGTGCCGAGCAAGGTCAGGCGCATGCGTGCTCCCGGTCGAGGCGTTGCAGCAAACGAGCGACGGTCTGCTCCAGCGCCCCGGAGTTGTCCAGCAGCAGGATGGGCGAAGGGTTGGCGGTGCCGGCTGCGGCCAGCAGATCATCGGCAAACTGCGCGTTGCGCGACAGCCGTGCCTCGATCTCCTGTGCCGACTCCCGGCCCCGCGCCAGCAAGCGCTCGCGCAGCACCACCTGATCGACACTCAGCAGCACCACCAGCAGATCGGGGTAACGCTCCCGGGCCTGTGGCAGATGCCCCCGCGAGCCGTTGATCAGCACATCGTGCCCTTCGGCCAGCCACAGGTCGATCTCGCTCGGAATGCCGTAATGCAGCCCGTTGGCGGACCAGCTCAGGGCAAACGCGCCCTGCTCCTGCATCTGCGCGAACTGTTCGACGCTCACTGCCTGCGCCGCCTCGCCCTTGGCTTCCGCCGAACGAGTGATAACCCGCCGCACGATCCGGCAGCCACGAGCGGCCAACGGTTCGCGTGCGGCATCCAGCAGGCTGTCCTTGCCCGAACCGGACGGTCCGATGAGATAGATCAACCTGCCTGCCATCAGAAAACCCTCTTCGCTTGTCGCCAGACCTGCTGGATCACTGGCAGGTTGCCCACGGCTCGGGCATGAATCAGATCGCCGCGCAGACCGACACGGATCTCGCCGCGATCGTGCAGCCCTGCCGACCGCGCCGGCGCCAGGCTTACGGTGGTCACGGCCCGGGCCAGCCCTGCACCCGTTTGAGGCTGATCGTCGTCCAGTTGCGCACCCAGGGTGAACGCCGCCTGCAGCAGGCTGGCCGGATAATAATCGCTGGAGAGAATATCCAGTAGCCCTTCTTTAGCAAGGGTCGCCGCCGCGATATTGCCCGAGTGCGAGCCGCCACGAACGATATTCGGCGCACCCATCAGCACGCTCATGTCCAGACGACGACAGGCCTGCGCCGCTTCCAGGGTGGTCGGGAACTCGGCGATGGTCATGCCGTAGCCGGCCGACTCCTCGACATGCTCGACGGTGGCGTCGTCGTGACTGGCCACCGACAGGCCGCGGGCCAGACAGATGTCGACGATGGCCTTGCGATAACGATCACTGTAGACCTTGGAGTTGGCGACCTGCTCGACGATGAACTCGTCCATCTGCTCGCCGCTCAAGTGGTACTTGCCCATGTAGTACTCACGGTACTTGGATTCAAGGGCGAACTGACGCTGACCCGGCGAATGGTCCATGGTCGAGACCAGTTGCACCAGCGGCTGTTCGACCAGGTCGCGAAACACGCTGAGGGTGTCGGGGTGGCAGACTTCGCAGCGCAGGTGCAGGCGATGCTCGGCGCGGGTCATGTCGGCGGCGTTGGCTTTCGCGATGGCTTCGACCATGCCCGGCAGTTGCTGCATGCGCTTGCCCTTGGGGTTGACGTCGCCGATGGACAGCGCGTCGAACACCGTGGTGATGCCCGCCGCGATGATCTGCGCATCGTGGCTCATCACCGCCGAGGCAGACGGCCAGTCCACGCCGGGGCGCGGGCTCAGGTGTTTTTCCAGGTTGTCGGTGTGCAGCTCAACCAACCCCGGCAACAGGTAATCGCCATCGAGGTTATGCGCGTGTGGCAGATAGCTCACACCGGTTTGCACGTCGCTGATGAGCCCGTCCCGCAGGACCACGGTGCCAGTGAACACCTGATCGGCAGTGACGATGCGGGCGTTGGTCAGGATCTGTTCGTTCAGCATTGCAGCAACTCCTTGGCGGTCAGGTGCTTGTCTGGCGATTCTTGAGGGGTCATGTCGAGCACGCGGTCGGCCACCGCTTCGCGGGCCAGGCGGTCGTGGAAGATGCCGATCAGCGCGGCACCGGCGTGTTTGGCTTCGTTGATCAGCTCAAGCACCACCGCGCGGTTGCTGTCGTCCAGCGATGCGGTGGGTTCGTCCAGCAGCATCACCAGCCACGGCACCATGAAGCCCCGAGCGATGTTGACGCGCTGCTGCTCGCCGCCGGAAAAAGTCCCCGGCGCCAGTTGCCACAGGCGCTGGGGAATGTTCAGGCGTGCCAGCAGCAGCTCGGCGCGGGCCTTGGCGTCTTCGCGACCCCAGCCTCGGGCCAGTGCCGGTTCCATGACGACGTCCAGCGTCGCGACGCGGGGGATCACCCGCAAAAACTGGCTGACGTAGCCCAGCGTCCGCTGACGCACGTCAAGCACTTGCCGAGGCTCGGCGCCGACCAGCTCAAGCCACTGGGCCTGGTGCAGCACACGAATGCTGCCGCCCGCTGGCAGGTAGTTGCCGTACAGCGTGCGCAGCAAGGTGCTTTTGCCCGCCCCGGAATGGCCGTGCAACACCAGGCATTCGCCGCCGCGCACCGAGAAATTCAGGCCGCGCAGCACATTGAGCACCACCCCGTTCTGCTGATGCAGGGTGAAGGTTTTCGAGAGGTCCTGGACCTCGATCAGCGTGTTCATCAAAGCCACTCCAAAAGTCCGATCACGGTTGCAGCACAGAAGAAACCAGCAGCTGCGAGTACGGGTGCTGAGGGTCGTCGAGGATCTGATCGGTGAGCCCGGTTTCAACCACCCGCGAGCGGCGCATGACCATCAGGCGATCAGCCAGCAGACGCGCCACGGCCAGGTCGTGGGTGACGATGACCACCGCCAGGTCCAGCTCACGCACCAGGCCGCGCATCAGGTCGAGCAAGCGCGCCTGCACTGACACATCGAGGCCGCCGGTAGGTTCGTCCATGAACACCAGACGCGGGCCGGACACGAGGTTGCGGGCGATCTGCAAACGCTGTTGCATGCCACCGGAAAAAGTCCGTGGCAGGTCGTCGATGCGCGCCGGATCGATCTCCACCTGATTGAGCCAGTCCAGCCCTGCGGCGCGCAGTTGCTGGTAGTTGCGCACGCCCTGGGCCATCAGCCGCTCGCCGATGTTGGCGCCTGCCGAGACCGCCATGCGCAAGCCGTCGCGCGGGTTCTGTTCGACGAAACCCCATTCGGTGCGCAGCAAGGTGCGGCGTTGGGCTTCGCTGGCGCTGTAGAGGTCCAGCCAGTCGCCTTGCGTGGTGCGGTAATCGATGACGCCAGCGTCCGGCGGGCAACGGCCGCTGAGCAGCGACAGCAGGGTCGACTTGCCCGAGCCGGACTCGCCGACAATGCCCAGCACTTCGCCGGGGTACAGCTCGAAACTGACGTCCTGACAGCCCTTCTCCGGCCCGTACAGTTTGCTCAGGCCCTTGACCTTGAGCAGCGGCTGGCTGCGATCGGTGATCGCCTCTGGTTGCAGCTTGGTCGCAGCGATCATGGCTTTGCCCTCACGTCATCGACCCGTTGCGCGCAGTAGTCGGTGTCCGAGCAGACAAAACTTTGCGTGCCCTGGTCGTCGAGAATCAACTCGTCGAGGAATGAGTCAGGGCTGCCGCAGATGGCGCAGTTGTGCTGCCATTTCTGCACCTCAAAGGGGTGATCCTCGAAGTCCAGGCTGGTGACGCGGGTGTATGGCGGAACGGCGTACAAGCGCTTCTCTCGACCGGCGCCGAACAGCATCAGCGCTGGGCTCATGTCGAGTTTGGGGTTGTCGAATTTCGGGATGGGCGACGGGTCCATCACGTAGCGTTCGTCCACCGTCACCGGGTAGGCGTAGGCCGTGGCGATGTGGCCGAAAGTGGCGATGTCTTCGTAGAGCTTGACGTGCATCACCCCGTAGTCATCCAGCGCATGCATGGTCCGGGTTTCGGTTTCCGAGGGTTCGATGAAACGCAGCGGCTCAGGAATCGGCACCTGAAAGACCATGATCTGGTCGGCATGCAGCGGCGTCTCCGGGATGCGGTGACGGGTCTGGATGATCGTCGCGTCCGGGGTGCGCTCAGTGGTTTCGACGCCGGCGGTGCGGGCGAAAAAACGGCGGATCGACACCGCGTTGGTGGTGTCGTCGGCGCCCTGATCGATGACCTTGAGCACGTCTTCAGCGCCGAGAATCGCAGCGGTCAGTTGCATGCCGCCCGTGCCCCAGCCATAGGGCAGCGGCATTTCACGGCCACCGAACGGCACCTGGTAACCGGGAATCGCCACGGCCTTGAGCAGGCCGCGACGGATCATGCGTTTGGTCTGTTCGTCCAGGTAGGCGAAGTTGTACGCTTCGTCGCGCTCTGGACGAGAGTGTGGGCGGGGCTGCTGTCGAGGTTCAGTGGCGGCATTCATTGAGCCGACTCCTTGGAAGGCTTGCGCAGTTTGCGGATCAGTTCCAGTTCGGCCTGGAAGTCCACGTAGTGCGGCAGTTTCAGGTGCGAGACGAAGCCCGAGGCTTCGACGTTGTCGCAGTGGGCGAGGACAAACTCTTCCTGCTGCGCGGGCGAGACGATCTCCTCGGCGTACTCCCCGGCGCGCAGCGAGCGGTCCACCAGCGCCATGCCCATGGCCTTACGTTCGGCGTGGCCGAAGGTAAGGCCGTAGCCTCGGGTGAACTGCGGCAGTTCGGTCGCAGAGCCGACGAACTGGTTGACCATCTCGCACTCGGTGACCTCGATGGCGCCGATGGAAATCGGAAAACCCAGCTCTTCCGGCTCGATCCACACCTGGACTTCACCGACACGAATCTCCCCGGCAAACGGGTGATTGCGGCCGTAGCCGCGCTGGGTCGAATAGCCCAGCGCCAACAGAAAGCCCTCATCGCCACGGGCCAACGCCTGCAGGCGCTCTGCGCGGCTGGCCGGGTACTCCAGCGGCTCGCGGGTGATGTCGGCGACTAGCGTACCGGTGTCAGCCTCTTCCTTGATCAGCCCCTCGATGGCCAGCAGGCCGGACACCCTGGGGCAAGCCTCGACGGCTGCGCCGGGGCGAGCCTGCGGGCCGGGGTATTCGCCTTCGGCCAGCAGGGTGAAATCCAGCAGGCGGTGGGTGTAGTCGAAGGTCGGGCCGAGCAGTTGCCCGCCGGGCACGTCCTTGAAAGTCGCCGACAGACGCCGGTTGATCTGCATCGCCGAGGTGTCGATGGGCAGGCTGGCGTTGAAGCGCGGCAGCGTGGTGCGGTAGGCGCGCAGCAGGAAGATCGCTTCCACCAGATCGCCTGCGGCCTGTTTGATGGCCAGTGCGGCGAGTTCTTCGTCGTACAGCGAGCCTTCGGTCATGACCCGGGCGACGGCCAGGGGCAATTGCTGACGAACCTGCTCGACGTTTAGCTCGGCAACCGAGGTGTCACCGCGGCGCTTTTTCGCCAGCAGCTTGTGGGCGTTGTCGATGGCCTGTTCGCCACCTTTGACGGCAACGTACATCACTGAGCTCCTTTAAGAAGAACCTGAGTGCTGCGCGGCAGCCCCATCAATTCGCTGCCGGCGACGAAGAACACGTCGAGGCCACGGGGGAAGTCATTGCGCGAATGGCGCTCCTGCCAGAAGGCTTCCTGCAGCGGCAGGCTGACGTGGTTCCTGCTCTCGATGCCCGGCCCCTGCCAGGCCAGCTGACGACCGCCCTGCAGGCTCGGCAGTTGAATCAGCAGCGTGCAGGACTGATCGGGGTAGCGGTCGTTGCCCAGATCGAAGCCGCTCAGGTCGTGCAGCTGGCTCTCGTCGAGCAAGGCGAAGCGCGCGTTCTGCCGGTCGCCGACGATGGGGCAACCGCAGTGAAAGGTCAGGTTGGCGCGAATGGCCTGGGTGTCGAATTGGGGCGCCAGCCACAGCGGCGTGTCGACATCCAGCAGCGCCAGGCACAGCGCGTGACTGGCCGAGGCCAGCCCTTGCAGATGCGGCGGGATCTGCGCCGACAGCAGGCTCTGGGCCACGCCCGGCCCGGCCAGGGCCTTGAGGGCTGCGCGGAAGCTGCGTTGCGAATCCAGCACCGGATCGGCGAAAGCGGGCTGCAACAGGGTCGCACTTGCGGTCACTGCGTCCATCAGTTCTCTCCTCGGACCAGGGTGAAGAAGTCCACTTTGGTCGCTGCGGTTTCGGCTTGTTGTTCAGAGCGGCGCACGGCTTGAGCCTGCGCCAGGGGTTCGATCAGCTCACCCATCCAGTGAGCCTGTTGCGGGCCTTGCAAATGGGCGTCGGCCAAAGCGGCCAGTTCGGCGTGGGCCTTGTCGCGCCCGGCCAGGTAGCTGAAGCCGGTGCGACCGTCCGCCAGGCGCACGACGCAGCGGGTCACGGTCATTTCGCCGAGGTTGAACGGTGCGCCGCTGCCGCCCATGCGCCCGCGCACCAGCGTCATGCCGATTTCCGGAGCACGGATCAGTTGGTATTCGGCATCGCGCAGGGCGCCTTCATGGGGCAGCAAATCTGCGCGGCGGGTGCGCGACAGCACGCCAATCCAGTGCTGGCGGGCGGCGTGATGTTCAGATGAAGCGTCAGGGGTGGACGTGAAGAATGGGGCAGTCATCGAGGGCATCTCCGTCAGGTGACGATCTGATACTGGAAGCGGTCGGAGCGGCTGGTGGAATGGGCAATCTCCACCGGGCGTCCGTCGGCATCGCGGGAAAGGGTGAGCACGGTCAGCGCCGGCAGGTGACGCGGCATCAGCAGCACGCTGGCCTCCTCCCGGCTGGGCAGGCGCGCGCCGATCAGGCTGAAGGTGCGGGTCAACGGCAGGTCGCGGGACGCCAGGTACTGACGCACCGAACCGCTCTTGTAATCGGCGACCAGCCCGGCGCGGCTGGCGCAGTAGCGATGGCGGATCAGGCTCACCGGTTGGCCGTCGAGGCGGCGCAGCGTTTGCAGTTCGATCAGTGGCGCGTGCTCTTGAAGGCCCAGATGCTCGGCCTCTTCGCGAGTGGCCACGCACTGACGACGTTGCAGCAACACCGCTTCGACGCCATGACCCAGTGCCGACAACGACTGGCTGTAGGCGCTCTCGGCGGCCACCGGGTACACCAGCGGGCGGCCCAGCACCTGGGTGCCCTTGCCCTGGCGACGCAAGAGGCTGCCTTCGCGCACCAGTTCGTCGATGGCCCGGCGCACGGTGTGGCGGTTGACGTCGAAGCGCGCCGCCAGTTGGGTTTCGGCGGGCAGAAACTCACCCGCGATGTAGTGGTTCAGTTCGTTGCGGAGGGTGTCCGCCAGTTCCCGGTACCTGGGTTCTCTTTGCATCGGTTCCCGATGCGGGCGTTCGGATTGTCTAGACAACTGCATGGCTAAAAAAAGGGTTTGCACCCTCTCCTGTCGTAATCGTCAGATGAACTGCTTGCGCAGGCGCTGGGAGAAAATGTCGATGACGCTGACCACCACGATGATCACCAGCAGCACCGAACAGGTCTGGGTGAACTGGAAGGCGCGGATGTTTTCCCAGAGGATCACGCCGATGCCGCCTGCGCCGACCATCCCCACTACCGTCGCCGAGCGCACGTTGGATTCGAAGCGGTACAGGGCGTAGGAAATCCACAGCGGCATGACTTGCGGGATGACCCCGAAAATCACTTCCTGCAAGGCGCTGGCACCGGTGGCGCGTACACCCTCAACAGGCCCTGGATCGATGGCTTCCACGGCTTCGGCAAACAGCTTGGCGAGCACCCCGGTGGTGCTGATCCACAAGGCCAGAACTCCCGCAAACGGGCCCAGCCCCACTGCCACCACGAACAACATGGCGAAGACCATTTCATTGATGGAGCGGAACGAATCCATGACCCGGCGCAGCGGCTGATGAATCCACCACGGTGTGATGTTGTCGGCGCAAAGCACGCCCAGCGGCACCGAGCAGAGGATCGCCAGCAGCGTGCCCCACAAGGCAATCTGCACAGTGACGATCATTTCCTGCAGGTAAGCGCGCCATTCGTGGAAATCAGGGGGGAAGAAGTCGGCGGCAAAGGTCGCCATGTTGCCGGAGTCGCGGTACAGCGCCAGCGGGTTCATTTCTGCGCCGTGCCAGGCCCAGGCCATCATCGCGAGGAACAGGCCCCAGCCCAGGTATTGCGGCCAGGTGCGCTTGCCGACAGCGTCAGCGTATACAGCATGAGTGCTCATGACAGAGTCCCGGTATCAGATGCGTTGGAAGCAGGCGCGGCGGTCCAGCCGCGCCGTGCCGATCAGCCCGCCTTGGCGGTGCTCTGTTTGTCCAGTTCCGAGATGCGGTCCTGCAGCTTGGTCAGGCCGGCGTCGATCTCTTTCAGTTTTGCGGTTTTCTCATCGGCGCTCAGGGTGGTGCTGGCGGTGGTTTCGGTCTTCTGCTTGAACAGCTCCAACTGGCGGATGGTCAGGAGCTGGTCATCCGAGGACTTGAGGAACTTGCCCATCTGCATGTTCTTGAGCACCGCTTTTTCTTCGTCGGTGTCGCCGTAGGTGGCGAAAAAATCCCGGACCTTGTTTTTGGTGGCGTCGGCCATGCCCTTGCGCCAGACCATCGGGTCGGCCGGGATGATCGGCGACTTCCAGATCACCTTGAGCTTGGCGGCGCTTTCCGGCTGGGTGACTGCCAGACGATCCCAGCTTTCGGTGTTGAAGGTGGCGACGTCCAGCTGGCCCTTGGCGACGCTCAGCGCATTGACTTCGTGACTGGAGTTCAGCGTGCGCTTGAACGCGGTGGCGGCATCGACGTGGTTCTTGGCGAACACGTAGTAGCCCGGCACCAGGTAGCCAGAGGTGGAGTTCGGGTCACCGTTGCCGAAGGTCAGTTCCTTGGCATGCTTGAACATGTCGTCGATGGAATTGATCGGGCTGTCTTTGCGCGCAATGATCAGGCTCCAGTAACCGGGCGCGCCGTTGGCGGCGGCAGTCTGGGCGAAGATCTCGCCGCCGGAGCGGTCCACGGCCTCCATGGCGGCCTTGTTGCCCAGCCACGCCACGTCGACCTTGCTGAAGCGCATGCCCTGAATCAGGCCGGCGTAGTCGGAGGCGAAGGTGGCGTTGACTTTCAGGCCGGTCTTTTTCGACATGTCATCGAGAAACGGCTGCCAGACGCTTTTCAGGTTTTGCGAGGACTCGGTGGACATGATGCCGAAGTTGAGGGTGTTGTCGTCTGCTTGCGCGGTGCCTGTCAGGCAGCCGGCAACGAGAGCGGCAGAGGCGAACACGCGACCGATACGGTTCAACATGGAGAGCTCCTGGAACATGGGTTGAGGTGTTGTGTGTTGTTGTGAGGGGCTGTTGCGGTGCCAGTCAGGCCTGGGCCAGAGCGAAGCGCGGCGGCCTGCCGGGTGTGCGGCCCTGATCGGCGAACATCAAGCTGGCACCGGCATCGGCACCGTAAAGATCGTTGAGGAACTTGCCGTCGAGGTCGGCGCCATTGCCGTCGAAATGAATGCGTCCACCCTTGAGCGCCACGGCACGCGGGCAATAGCGCACCGCGTAGTCCACTTGGTGCAGGGTGACGACCACGGTCTTGCCATCCTGGCGATTGATGTCCGCGAGGATTTCCATGACCTTGCGCGCAGACTCGGGGTCCAGCGAGGCGATGGGTTCGTCGGCCAGAATGACTTCGGCCTGCTGAGTCAAGGCGCGGGCGATGGCCACCCGCTGCTGCTGACCACCGGACAAGGTCGACGCCCGTTGCTGAGCGAAATCGGCAAGGCCGACGCGGTCCAGATTGGCCATGGCGCGGGCCTTTTCTTCGGCGTTGAACAGGCCCAGGCTGCCACGCCAGCGCGGCATGCGGCCCAGGCAACCGAGCAGCACGTTGTCCAGCACGCTCAGACGATTGACCAGATTGAATTGCTGAAAGATGTAGCCGATGTCGGCGCGCAGTCGGCGTACCTTGCCGTTGAGGCGGCCCGCAGCCTGCACTTCGCGGCCCAATACGCGGACACTGCCGCCATTGCCGCGATCGCAGCAGGCAAGGCCGGCCAGATGTCGCAACAGCGTGGATTTGCCCGATCCGGAAGCGCCGATCAGCGCCACCATTTCTCCGGGTTGTATAGACAATGCAAGGTCAACCAGAGCGGTCTTGCGTGCAAATGTCTTGTTCAAACGGTCGACATGGATGGCTGCGGTCATGGGGCTTCTCTTGTCTGGTGCTGATCTTGGGGATCAGGGTTCCGGCGTCCTGCCAAGGATGAATGTCCGCCTTGCGACCGTCCTGATCGGCGTTGGCTGCGAGTGACTGGTGACGGACATTAACCAGACCGTATGGCAGTTCCATGACCCGGCGATGACCATCGGGTAACAGTTCGTTGACCATTTGATGCCGGATTTTTCGTGGCTTTTGTCGACATGTTCGCGCGAACACGCGAGCCAGCGGGGGTGGGCAATAGACAACTGCGCAGCAATCGGGGCAACCTGCCAATCCTCCACTTTCGGGCGCCATCCGATGAACTGGATCAAATCTTTCACTTTTATCGTGTTCGGCGTGTTGCCCCTGCTCGCAACCGCCGACGATCAGGAGACTCCTCCCTTGGCTGAAACCGGCTCTGCTCACTACCGTTTCGAACGTCTGAACATCGACTCCCCCGACCACCAGCGCCACTACCGCCTGGACATCGGCATTCCGCGTAGCGCGCCGCCGACCTCGGGCTACCCGGTGATGTACCTGCTCGATGGCAACAATGTGATGGCGCAATTGAAAGAGCAATGGCTGGGCGAACTTAGCGCAGGCGCACCGCCGCTGCTGGTGATGATCGGTTACGACATCGAGGGCACCTACGACGGCGAACAGCGCACCCGGGATTACACCGGGGACACGTCCAAGGCATTTCTTGAACTGATCCTGACGACGATCAAACCCCAGGTGCAGGCGCAGTACAGCGTCGACCTGCAACGGCAGACGCTGTGGGGGCATTCGTTTGGCGGGCTGTTCACGGTTTATGCGTTGCTGCAGCAACCCGAGGCGTTCCAGACCTGGATCGCGGCCAGTGCTTCGCTGTGGTATCAGCCGATCACCTTTGATAACGGCATGGCGCTGACGGCTTTTCCCGCAGGGACCACGAGGACTGTGCGGTTGGTCAAAGGCGAACGCGAAGGCAAACCGCCCATCGCGCAATTCGATGGCGGCTCAGAGGAAAGAAGGAAGGCGATGACGGCCGTGCCCAGCGACGCCAATCGTCTGCTGGCCGAGCATCTGGCGCAACTGCCGGGCGTTGACGCCAGTTACCAGCAGTTCAATGGCCGCAACCATGGGCAGATGTTCAGCACCGCGCTGCGGCTGGGGTTGCGCCGGGCGGCGGGGTTGGCGGAGCAGCCTTGAGCGGGAGCGCCCGCAAATCAGGTTTGCCATACGACCTGTGGGAGCGAATTCATTCGCGATCGGCCAGTTCATCCGACACGTTTACGTCGTCTGTACCATCGTCTCGCGAATGAATTCGCTCCCACAGTTATTACGCGTACACCTGCTAAATACCGCCTGTCGGCCGCTTTAGATGCGGAACGTCCCCACCAGATGCTGCAAACGCGCCGTCTGGTGTTCCAGATGCGAGCAGGCATCGAGCGTCGACTTGAGGTTGTCGACGCCTTCCTGGTTCAGCGTGTTGATCTCGGTGATGTCGACGTTGATCGACTCCACCACCGCAGTCTGTTCCTCGGTTGCCGTGGCCACCGACTGGTTCATGCCGTCGATCTCGCCGATGCGGCGCGTCACGCTGTTCAGGCGCTCGCCGGCCTGGTTGGCGATGGTCACGCTGCTTTCGCTCTGGCGCTGGCTTTCGGTCATGTTGGCCACCGCATCGCGGGCGCCCACTTGCAGCTCTTCGATCATGCCCTGCACTTGCTGGGCAGAATCCTGGGTGCGGTGCGCCAGATTGCGAACTTCGTCGGCCACCACGGCAAAACCACGTCCCGCTTCACCGGCACGGGCTGCTTCAATGGCCGCGTTCAGCGCCAAGAGGTTGGTCTGTTGGGAAATCCCCGTGATCACCTCCAGAATCTGGCCGATGTTGGCGGTCTTGGCGTTCAACGTTTCGATGTTCACGCACGATTCGCTGATCTTGTCCGACAGCTGATTCATCGCCTTGATGGTCTGGGTCACAACCCCCTGCCCTTCGCTGGCCAGTTGCGTGGCTTCGCTGGAATGCTGCGAAGCCAGGGCGGCGTTCTGAGCGATTTCCTGCGCCGCGGCGCCGAGCTGATTGATCGCGGCAGCGACGCTGCTGGTGCGGCTGGACTGTTGGTCCGAGTTGCCCATGGACGAGTTGGAAGCCCCCACCACCCGCGCTGCGACTTCACCCAGTTGACCTGCGGTTGACGCCACTTCGCGAATCGAGCCGTGGATACGTTCGACAAAACGGTTGAACGACTGCGCCAGGGCACCGAACTCGTCTTGCGACACGATCGACAAACGCTTGGTCAGGTCGCCCTCGCCGTCGGCGATGTCCTGCATGGCGCGGCCCATCTGGTGCAGCGGCTGCATCAGCACGCGAATCAGCAGGCCCAGCAACAGCATGATGATCGCCACGGCAATGACCATCGCGGTAATGGCTGAAGCGCGGAATTCACTGAGCATCGAGTAGGCGGCGTCGCGATCCAGTACCAGAGCGACGTACCAGTTGGCCGAAGACAGGCCTTCAACCTTGGTGAACGAGATGAACTGCGCCTTGCCACCGGATTCGATTTCCGAGACCCCCGGCGCGATCTTCGGCGCACCGTTGGGGTAGGCCTCGCTGACGTTCTTGAGGATCAGCTTGCTGTCCGGGTGAATCAGAATCTTGCCGTCGGCGCTGACGATGTAGGCGTAGCCGTGGCCACCGAAATTCAGCGAGTTGATGGTTTTGGTAATGACGTCCAGCGAGATGTCGGCGCCCGCCACACCGATCATCTGCCCTTGCTGGCGAACCGGCGTGGCGAGGGTCACCACCAGCTTGCCCGAGGACGCGGCGATGTAGGGTTCGGTGACAATGGTGCCCTGAGCGGCATCGGCCGCCTTGTACCAGCCACGGGCGCGGGGGTCGTAGTCGGCGGCGCGATTGCCGGTCGGGACCGAGAACATCAGACCGTCCTTGCCGCCGAAGTAGCTGAGCTGGAAGTTGTCCGGGTATACCGGCAAGCCGACGATGCGCTGCAGGCTGGTAGGCGATGGGCCGTCAGCGGCGATTTGCTGGGCCATCGAGTACAGCAGTTGAATGCGGCTGTCGAGCCAGGTCTGAATGTTCTGAGTGGTCAGACTGCCCAGTTGTTGCAGTTCGGCATCGACGTTGTTCTTCAGGGATTCACGCTGGCGGAAGTCGTTCACCAGAATGAAACACGAGAAAGCAACAACAACTATCAGTGCAGCGGCCAGCAGGATCTTTCTGCTGAAGCCCAGACTTTTGATCATATGATTGTGTCCATAACCAAGGATGACAGCGACGGGAATACGTGGCCGATCAGGCGTGCGCCGGGCTTTTTACGGGGTTGTACGAGAAAAAGGAAGACGCGGCCCGAAATATAGTTCGGCCGCAGTAACACGAAGTTGAGTGCAGGTCGTCGGCGAAACTACCCGGTCAATGTTCAAACACAAAAAACCACCGTTAGATGCACAAGCGCTTATCTAACGGTGGTTAAGCAGGATCCAATCAATCCCACTTATAAGGCGGGGTTATTATCTGAAATTGGTCTTCGCCAACTCCAGCACTTGGTCGGCCTTGCCGCTCATCACCGCCTTGAGCATGAACAGACTGAAACCCTTGGCCTGGGCAAGCTTGATCTTTGGCGGCAGGCCCAGCTCCTGTTTGGCGGTGACCACATCCACCACCACCGGCCCCGGATGCTCGAAGGCTTTTTTCAGTGCGTTGGGCAGATCGGCGGAGTCCTCGACGCGAATCCCCAGAATCCCCGCGCCGATGGCGATGTTGGCGAAGTTGGTGGCGTTGAAATCCGTGTCGTGGGGCACATAGCCGCTGGCCTGCATTTCCATGGCGACGAAGCCCAGCGAGCTGTTGTTGAACACCACCAGTTTGATCGGCAAGTTGAGCTGGCGAATGCTCAACAGATCCCCCAGCAGCATCGACAGCCCGCCATCGCCACACAGCGCCACCACCTGCCGTTGCGGGAAGGCCGCTTTGGCGCCCAATGCCTGGGGCATGGCGTTGGCCATGGAGCCGTGGTTGAACGAGCCCAGCAGTTGGCGCTGGCCGTTCATGGTCAGATAGCGCGCCGCCCACAGCGTCGGGGTGCCGACGTCGACTGTGAAAATGGCATCCGGATCGGCATAGGCGTCGACCATGCGCGTCAGGTACTGCGGGTGGATCGGCTCGCCATGGGCAGACGGCGTGGCCAGCTCGTCCAGCTCCTCGCGGGACTTGGCGTAGTGATCCAGCGCCTTGTCGAGGAATTTGCGATCGGTGTTCGCCTTGATCCGAGGCAACAGCGCAACGATCGTTTCGGCAATGCCGCCCTCAAGCCCCAGGGTCAATGGCACGCGACGCCCCAAGGCTGAGGCCTCGATATCGATCTGCACGATGTTGGCTTTTTCCGGATAGAAATTGCGGTACGGAAAACTGCTGCCCAGAATCAGCAACGTGTCGCACGACAGCATCGCGTGATAGCCGGAGCTGAAGCCGATCAGGCCGGTCATGCCCACGTCGAAGGGGTTGGCGTATTCGATGTACTGCTTGCCGCGCAGGGCGTGGACCACAGGCGCCGACAGCTTTTCGGCCAGTGCCACGACCTGATCGTGAGCCTCGGCACACCCGGCGCCAGCAAGGATGGTCACGCTTTTCGATTTATCGAGGAGTTCAACAAGGCGTTGCAGGTCTTTTTCTGCCGGGATGACCCGGGCGGGTGTCGGCGCGACCCAGGTCGGTTTGACATCAGGGGCCGGTAGCAAGGCGACATCCCCCGGAATCACGATCACCGCCACACCACGCTGGCTGATCGCTGCCCGCATGGCCCGTTCCAGCACCCGCGGGAATTGCTCGGCGCTGTTCACGGCCTCGACGAAGTGGCTGCACTCCTTGAACAGTTCGGTGGGGTGGGTTTCCTGGAAGTAATTCAGGCCGATCTCGGAGGATGGAATCTGCGCGGCGATTGCCAGCACCGGCACGCGGCTGCGGTGGCAGTCGTACAGGCCGTTGATCAAATGCAGGTTGCCCGGACCGCAACTGCCCGCGCACACCGCCAGCGTGCCGGTGGACGCCGCCTCAGCACCGGCAGCGAAGGCCGCCACCTCTTCGTGCCGGGTGTGCATCCACTTGATCTTGCCCAAGCGCTCGAGGCTGTCGGTCAGGCCGTTCAGGCTGTCGCCACTGACGCCCCAGATCTTCGAGACGCCTGCGGCGGCGAGGGTTTGCGCAAGATGGTCGGCGATGGTTCTGCTGGACATGGGCAGGTTCCTTGTCGAGTCAAAAGGTACGCACGATGCCAAAGCCGACATCGCGCGCCGTTTCAAATCGACCTGTAGCACCGGTCACAGTTCAGTGCTTGTCAGATGTGCGCCAGCTAACATCACGTGATTGATCGGCGAGGCCCAACCTGTAGGGCTTTGGTCCCTAACCGGATTTGACGTCCGACGCTCCAGTAGCCCGCTGACCACATGGCCCCGCCTGCGGCACCAACATTATGTCGACACGACGATTGGCTGCTCTGCCGTTGACGCTGTCGTTGCTCGCCACTGGCAGGTTCGCCGCAACGCCATTGATAACAAGGCAACTGTCTGGGATGTTGCTCATGGCTTGTATCCAGTCTCGCACGGCAGCTGCGCGAGAGCGTGACAATCGCAGGTTCTGGTTGGCAACGCCGGTCCCGTCGCTATGCCCTGTGATGACAATCAGCCAGTCGGGTCGAGCTTTGATTGCGACCAATGCATCGATCAACACCTTGGCGGAATCCGAGCTGAGTTGGTCACTGCCCTCATCAAACAGCATCAAACCATCAAGATGCACGGTTTCAAGGTCATTACGCGGCAGAAAAATGGCGAGGATCGAACGTTTGTCATTGCCCGGATTGCCCAGCCATCCATGCCAACCGACCCAGCCAATCAACGCTAAAGCGATGACAGCCGTGAGGCTCCACAGCAAGATGCGATGTCGACCCGGCTCGACATGGGCCGGGGGTAATTTGGGCTGGATGCTGGGCATCAGCACAATTACAGGATGTGAAGTTGCGGGGGCGGCGAAGGTTGCGGACTGGGCGACCATGGTCGGCTGCAACATTCCTGGCGCGCTGATCACGCGCTTAGAGCGTTGAATCTGACTGCCGATCTGTTGGCGTAAGGCGTGTAAAGTCTTCACCGGGACATGCGTGTGACGCAGCAGCAACTGGTGGAGGTTTTCCAGCTTGGCATCGAGCTTTACGAGCGTGGGCTGGTCGACCGCATTTTCGACAACGCCCCTTAACACGGGCTGCAAGTGCGCAAACAGCCAAGCCAGCATATCGACCCTCACCGTTGGCGCCAGGGGCCACAAACCAGGCCAGTCGCTTACCATCAGCTCGATCAGCCCCAGCCCTTCGACCATCCCCTCCAGACCATGTAAATGGCTGCGGGCAAGCGTGTAAGCCGCGACGGTTTGCAGGTCTGCCCCATTGATGCTGAAAAGCGCCAGACACAATTGCTCCACCTTGAACCAGTCCATCTCAGGGCTCGCAGGGTGGGTCAGTTTCCCGAGTTCTTCACGCAACGTTTGATATTCGACGATGCCGCTCGGGTCTGCGCCAATGCGCACACGTATTTCAAGCAACGTCTTCATCTCTGTCTGTCTCACGGTTCAACCAGCCAATCCTGCTGCTTCAAATGACGCACCAGCGCTTTGCCCTGCGGCCCCACCGTGGCACCAAAATTCACCCTTTTGCTGCCCACGAGGCTGGCGGCAAGGGTGTACTCCAGGTGCCCCGGCAAAGTCTGCGCAAGTAATTCAATGTGGATCGCGTTCAGTCGCGGCTCATATTTGAGCAAGGTATCGGCCATCGTCCTCATCAGGCCGTGCGCCGTGGCGGGTAGCCCCTGCAGAATCTCTGCCATGTCGGGAAGGCCGTAGTCGGGCAAATGACTGAGCGTGCCAGCTCTGCTATTGAGAATGCGTTGCAGATTATCCAGCACCGACAGGATGTACTGGTCCTGTTCATCCACCCGGTGCAGATCCAGTTCACCCGTGAAATTCTGCAGCAGTGTTTCGTACAAAGAAGGATTGAGCTCAGCCACATCCTAGCCCTCGACAATAGGTCGTAACATCAGACGGTTGTCGGCGACTTCAATGACGCGCGCGCGATCAGGCTCAAGATCTTCACGCTTCAAAGTCAAACGCCAAGTGTTATTCCGCACATCAGGGTCGCGAAACAACCCGATCACCGCGATCGCCAGAGCGTTCTCATCCAGCGGGACGTCAAGTTGAACGCCCTCGCCGGGCTTCACGACCAGAGACGTTTGGTTCAACAGATCGACACGAAGGACATGATCAGCGTCCACCAGCAATTGGTCATACGTGGTCCGCCCGACCGCTTGCCCATCACGCAGTTGATAAACACGTACCAACGTCGGTACGGACAATGCGTTCATATCTTGCGAATGAGTGTTAACGGAGGTGCGACCGTCAAAGTCCAAATGAAGCATTTTGACCTGCTTATAGAAAATCGCTTTGGTCATTGATGAGGTGCTGTCGGCTATGTTCTGAACCAACCCGCACCCCGCGAGCAGCACGCCAAGCGCTGCAACTTTCAACACATTAAAAACGGTACTCGACATGCTGCCTCTCTATTTTCTGAGGATCACTGTGCAGACCTTGATAACGGCCCAGATTGATCGTGATAGTGGTGTGCGTAGTGTCCCGCGTAGCCTCTGCGTCCATTCCCAACATCGCCGTCATGCCTAACAGGACGTCGGAACAGCCCAGCGCGGGGGATGGCAGACTGTCCACGGGCAGCGTCAGCCGCATCCAGGCGGTACAGCGCCAGCCCAGATAAACGCGCAGCAGCACCAGCAGGTCGCTGTGCAGCTGTGCACCCGGCAACCAGCCGCGTGCTTCGTCACGGTCCTGGGTGAACAACGTCAGACACAACTGGCTGTTAACGTCCTGTGCAACGGGGCCAAGTGGCGTGCCTTGCGACAGAATCACCGGCCGACTGGACGAAAGGCTTGCGGGGTACGGCAACTGGATTTTCCTGGGCCAGTGCGCAGTCACATTGGCGCTGGTGTTCGGCGCCAGGAGCTTGACCAACGCGGCAATCCCTTCAGCAGTGCGAGTGGGCAATCGCATCAGGCTGAGCAATGCGAGGAACCGCGACATCGGCGTTGCGATATGATCGGCGGTTCCAGGTATGCCCAACCCGATCAACCCCAACAAACACTGAGAAGTCGCGTCCGTGCCGCCTTTTTCGAACGACGCAGGGTACGAATACTTCCTCCAGATGCGATAGAGCTGGGTGAATACTCGGTGGTTGAAGATATCGAGAAACGCCTCCAGCGCCTCATGCCCTTCCCGGCGCTGAGCGATGTCATCCAGATACGCCGTGGGCAGTGGCGAATCAACGCCGTACAGACCCAGCAGACGAGTCCTGACCGTGGGTAGGTCTGGATAGCCCGATGACCTTTCAACCGCCTTGAATTCTGCACCGGGAAAACCCATTCCCGGATCGGGGCGAAAGCGAACCGGATCATCGGCGGGGTGCTCGGTACTTCCGAGCGGCGGATGATCGGGCAGCGCTTTTTCCAGCAACTGACAAAAGCGGTACACATTGGCTTCGGCGGCACGGTCTTGCAGCGTGTCGAGCAACTGCTCGAGCTTCAACCGGGAACTCGCTGGCTGTGGTTCTCGTTCCATTGCAGGCATTTCCCGGTGGGTTGCAGTATCAACGTGAGTTCGTTGTAAAGGTGGACGTCGGCATAGAGCGCGAAAAAACGGTTGAGCATTTCGCCGAACAGGCTGATGTCGCCCTCGCCCGCAAAGCCGTTGGCATCAAGCGTGACTTCGACATTGACACCACGCAGCAAGAAACCTTTTTCGAAGCGCTGAACCAAGTGGTGACGAACGTCGACGATGGCCTCGAGTCGGCGGCGGTTCAGTACATCGCCTGTCCAGTCGTATAACGCCAAGGTGCCGCGCAGCACCTCGGCACTGTCGAGCATTGGCAAGAAGTTCGATCCCAAGTGGCTGAGCACTCGCCAGTGGAACCGGTCCCGGTTTGGCGGATAACACGGCAATGTAGGCGCACAGAGATTGCGCACCGTCAGCCCGGCTTGCGTGGAGTGGACCGGGGTGTCGAGCAGCGTGCTCTGCAGCGCTTTGCGGGGGAGCTGCCCATTGGTGCCTGTCAAGCGTAACGACAAGCTCTGGCGTTGATTCAACCGATCCTCATCGGCGCCTTCGCCGCCCAGAATCAGCCAGGTATGGTGCAGCCCATTGACCCCGCGCTTGAGCCGGGTATGGAAATAACGTTCTGGCGCATCGTCACGCAACATGCCGCCCTTGTGGCGGAAGCTGGTGAAAGGTACGTAGTCCTCTCGCACTGAATGCTTGGACGCCGTCACGCGGTCCACTGAATAAATTTCGGTGTGACCGTCCTGCAATCGCATCGGCCGAAGCAGGTACTCGGTCTGTAGCGGGTCCAGCGCCAGAGGATCGGCTTCCAGTGCAAACAGGTTGATGACGGGCACTGCGTGCAGCCGGATGTGGTCGGTGCTCAGCGTAAAAGCGTGGGGCCAGGGCTCGCCCAGTACGGCTTCTATCTCGAACCACTGCACATCTGGGGCGATCCTCAGGTGCTCCAGTCCGTGGAGGGTCACAAACATGAACTTCTCGCGAAACGTGAAATATTCAAGCAACAGCTGATATCCACTGAACGCGCTGTCACCTTTAGGCCACAGCCGGTCTTGCTCGGCAAAACCCTTGGGCGAAAACCAACCGTCCAGCTTCTCTCGGGACGTTTGGCCTGGCAACCGAACATACAACGCTTGCGTCTTGAGCGTGAGCGCCTGATGCAAGGCATTGCTTATAGAAGGATTGGCGTTCAGATACAGGGGGATGGCGCTCAAGTCCAGTTGCGACCAGTCTGTCAAATCACCGCGCGAAAACCTCATGCGGATCACGGATCGTCCGTCCGGCTCATAGGCAAGCTGCGCTGAGTCCAGTGCCAGTGGACGTAAAACCAGATCCTGAGTGGTGGTGTAGCTGCAACGGGTCCGGTGCGGACCAATGGGCCGCGACAGGATTTCGAAGCCTTTTCGAACCACTTCGCACCCCTTCATCACTTTGACATCGGGGGCCAGCTCAACCACCGAGAGAGAGGGAATGGTGCGCAGATAGTGCGGCCAAAGGAGGCTGACCAGCCCTTCGGTCAACTCCGGCAGATCATCGTCCAGCTTCTCCCTCAGGCGTCCCATCAAAAAAGCAAAGCCTTCGAAAAGCCGTTCGACATAAGGGTCCTGCGCACCCGGTTTATCAAGGTTCAGCAGCGCGGCGCGATCAGGGAACGCCTCGGCAAATTCCTGCCCCGCCTCTCGCAGATAACGCATCTCGGCCTCGAAATAGCGCAGCGTCAGATTGTCCATGCTCAAAAAATCCTGGTGAATAAGGGTTAACCGCACAACACCGCTGCGCGGACAGGATCAATGGCCACCAGTGCAGCCAACAGCGGCTCCATCCGACGTGCCAGCGCCGGCTTGTCCGCCTCGGTGCGCTGTGATTTCAGCCGCAACAACTTGAGCAGCCGCGCCTTGACCTCAAAGTCCAGCTCCGGCTCCCACTCCGGCAGCGCATGACGCTGTGCGGTCACGTCAAGCTCGCCAAGCAGATGCAGCGCCAATTCGCTTTTGCCGTATTGCTCGGCCACCCGCGCCATGAGCAGTCGCAGCAGCCAGCGTTGTCTGCCGGTCTGCACATCCGGGCGCGTGCTCAGCCACGCCAACGCGTGATCAACGCCTTCGCTATCGGCCTGTGCCAATGCCTCGCTTTCCAGTGAGAGAACGTCTGCATCTACGTTGGGCACCCAGGCAGATGACGGGTGCCACTGTTGAGTGCGATCGCCGCTGACATGCTGGATGATCCACTCGCGCGTCGTTTCATCCGCAAACGGAGTGCCGTCGCTCCAATGCGACAGTTCAACGCCCGGTAGCCGATCAAGGAACATGCCCACATCCCGTTTCACGATGGCGGCCCATTCGTTCTGCGGGGCGGGTTGCTTGCTCAGCGCCTGATACAAGTACCATTGCAGGTCGAGCCAAAAATGATTCACGCCCTCGGCATAAATGCGCTCGACCTGATCGAGCAACTCAGCCCAGCTTTGTTGCAAATACATGCGTTTGAGCAACGCGCGATATTCGCCTCGCGGGGGTGCCAAACGCGTGTTGCCGCTGACATCCTGCGGCGGTGATTGATGAACCGTGTCCCAACGCAGACTCTTCATGATTCGATGGCCCGCCAGCCAACCCTGAGGCTGTTCTCGCAGATAGGCCGCCAACACACGACCGCTGTCCAGCAGGTCTCGACCGGACTTGATGGCCGATACAGGTGCCGAAGACTCTTTCGCCTCGTGGCTTGCGCTGTGTTGTGGTACCACAGCGTCCACTCCACCAGATTGCGTCAGCCGGGCCGACAGGGCGCTGTACAAGGCGCCGAGATCCGGACGCTGCTCTTGCGGCCAGCCAGTGAGCACCTGTTCAAGCCATGCCAGCGCAGCGACCGTTCTCTCAGCCTCAGCCCTCACAACTTCCGGATGTAGCGACAGGCTGTTCAGCACCTTGCTGCCTGCCAGCCACTCCAATGCCCCCTTTCGACTGCCGGGCCGTGTCGGAAGGACATCGGCGCAGTAACGCTCCAATACCGCAGTCAGAAGCTCCAGGCCGTCAGCCAGACCGGCTTCCCCATCCTTGTGCAGGCGCGCCCATAGGTAGTAGGTAAGCACGCGCACATCCTTACTGACGTGCTTGATCAGCTTCTCTGCGCACTGGAGCACAAGATCGGTGTCAGCTCCCGAGATTTTGTTCACTTGCTCACGAAGTTGCTGAAAATCATCCTCGTAGCCGGGGTCCTTACCGGCGGCACATTCCGGGCTGATCGGCGACAGCCAGGAAGCCCAGCCTTTGGCCTGATCACGAGCAATGGACAGCGCATCGCGTTCACCCAGACAGGTGGCCACCAAGGTCTGCAAACTCATTCGAACGCCTCGTTTTGAGCAACGGAAGGTGTTGTCCCGTCGGTAAGGAATATGCGCGGCGGCAACGTGAAGTCACGCAGTGCAAGCAGACTCATCGGCCCTGCGCCCAGTTCTGTTTTCAGGTGCCAGGTCAGGTTCAAACCATCCGGGGCCTTGATCACCACGCGAAAACGGCTGTCACCATCGTCGAGCGGGGTGATCCGCGCTTTTTCAAGCAGACGAATCAGCCCCCACGTCCCTTGAAAATCACCGAACAGACGCTCACCGGTGTGAACGCTTGTCCAGCTCAGACTCGCGCCGGGGTGGTCGCCTGTACCGGGCCAGCCAAAGCGCTGCCAGCTTTCTTTCTGATTGAAATACTGGTGACGCGCACCATTGAGCATGAACGTGGTCTGCACCACATCGCGAACCGCCTTGCCTTGCAGTTCGAAGCTCATCCCCATGCCGCCGTCGGTGTACAGCACGTCGGCCAGATGACTGAGCCGGTTGATCGCCGCAAGAAACTCAGGATTCAAGCGCAAGCCCTGGCTGTGCCTCGGGTCTGCCACCCAACGGCCCCCATCCTTGCGCAGCACACCGTTCAACTCGCGCTGCAAAAACCGTTCGATCTGTCCTGAGTCGGCACGAATCATTTTCCCCAGCATCGGTAACGAGGCGTCGCTGCCCGTTGGCGTAAACGGATAGCGCCCGACAAAAGCCTCGTTCCAATGATTGACGATCGCTTCCTGCCACTCGTGGTTAAGGCCTGCCGCCGAGGGCTGAAGCATCCGTTGCCAGGCCTCTTCCAACGGCTGGACGAACAGCGTACGGCCAATGCCCGACCATTCCGTCCCCAGGCTGGCTGCGATCAGGCCGCCGTAGGACCGGGTATCGGTCAAGTCGATGCTCTTGCCCTGAAACACCATCTGCGCCATGGCTTGCGTCATGCCCTGCGGGTCAGGTGCATGGCTGACCTGCTGCAATTTGAGGCGCACGCGAGTCACCCGGGTAAGGAAGGCTTGCAGGCTCAACCGGTCATCACCGGCTGCTCCCTGCGCATCTTTGCCGAGCAGGCCGAGCAACGGCCCGAACGTGGCATCAAGCGGGCCGGCAAGTGCGCGCAGCGATTGGTCGACCACAGGCACATCCTCACGGCCCATGAGTTTCTGCGCAGATTTCACTAACGATGCCGTCAATGCCTGGGTCTGATGACCGGCCTGCCCCTGCCAGGCCAATGTGTCGATCAGCGCGATCAATGGCGACTGACGCACATCGCTCATCAACGTCAGTTGATCGATGGCTTCGCCCAGGTTTTTGGCGTGTCGCCAGCGCACGCTGTTGAGAAACGCCAGCCACGCGCTGCTGTACTCCTGAAAGTAACGCTCGGTCAGGCGCGCCTTGAGCACATCGGGGGTCAAGTCGGCCGCGACATCGGTGTGATTGTCGCTGAGCACCCAGTCGATTTCCTCGCGGCGTGCTTCGGCGACATCGTCAATGGCCTCACGTATCTGCGCCTCCCACGCCTGCCGTGTAAACACACCCGGTACGCTGGCTTCGCTGGTGAACAGCTCACGCGCCTCGGTATCGCCGACCATGTCTTGCAGTCTCAGCGCGGGATGATGATGGCCTGCGGATTCCAGCACCTGCTGATACAGGCTGGCTTCTGCATTGCGCTGGCCCAGTTGACTCAGCAGCATCTGACGGGTCTGGGCCACCAATTTCAGATCCGTGTTGATGCGCCACGCCGGGTGTTCAACCAACTGCTGTGCATAGAATTGCCACAGGCCCGGTGACAGACTTTGCCATACGTCTGGCGACACGCCGTTGCGTGTCGGTTGCGCCGTGACCAGCACCTTGGCGAGAAATGCAGGATCGGCCTTCTCGGGCCGTACCAGCATCAAGTAAGCCTTCAACCGTTCATAAGCGACGGACGCCTGGGCCGTGCGCTGCGGGCTGCCCGCTGGAAGATTCACCCACGCCCGCAACTGGCGTTGCAGATTGTCGATTGCCGGGTCGCGCAATACACGGTTATTGGCCTCCACATAGCGCGGCCACAAAGCATTGAGCAACGCCCGGTTCTGACTGAGGCCCAAACGCTGATACCAAGGCTCGCCTTGGCGCTGACGCGCGTCCAGACGCCCCAGTTCCCGCACCACTTCATTGAGCGCCAGTAATGGCTGATCGAGGTCTCCAGCGTGCTGCGTGGTCGAAAGCGACTGCCGAATGTGAACGATCTGGGCACGGTTGCTCTCGAACGAAACCAGCAAACCTACTAGCCACAGCGCTGCAACACCAACGACCGACACCAGAGCAATACGCATGACAGGCCAGCCCAGGCGTCGATGAGCGCCATATTTTTCGCCGGTCAGTTCGTCCCACGCGGCATCAGCTGGCCAGACATTGGTCGATGTCTGTACCTGCGCGGCTGGATGGCTGAACCACAGCCCGCACAACGCCAAGCCACGGTTGGACGACTCGACTAATGGGGCGAGCACCGCGCGCCAACGCTCGACACCCCCGGCCCGCAGTGTCTGAGAGAGACGAGGCAGAAAGTCGTGCGCCTGTTGGACCTCAATCTGGGCCAGGCCGCGAAGACGCAAAGGCTCCTGCAACTCCCTCAGTCGAGCTTCCAGTGCAGTGCCCGTCAGGCGAGCAGGCAACCAGCATCCCACCGGATGACGCTTCAGCCCCTTTTGCGACCACTCACTCGTGCAGACCTGCCACAGATGCACAGGCAGTTGCCAATGCAGCGAGTGCGCTAGCGCCTGCAGGTGCCGAACACCCACCGCCATCGTCGCTGCATCAGCGCTCTGACCTTCGTCCAAGGCCCAGACCACGCCATCCAGCGCTCGCCCGCGCATCAAAGCGCGCCAGCGAGAGAACGCCTCTTGCACCGAAGTCAACGGGCTGGCGCCCCATAACAAGACCGTGCCCTGCCCCTCAAGCCAAAGTTGTTGCGCCAGGCTCGGAGCCATGGCCTCGATTGGCTTGGGCTCGCCCACGATGAGGAACAACCGCACGCGGTGACGCCAGAAGGGGCCGTATTGTTGGCGTAGGTGAGTGATGCAAGCTGTGACCACCTCTGGTTGGGATGTGTCCTGATCCGGGGCAGGCACAGGAGCAGGTTTCTTCGTCCAGCCATCGAAAAACTCCAGTTTCGCCAGCGACTTGTTCAGCCAGGCGCCAAGGCCATCCAGAAACACCAGAAGCAGGCCGGTCAGCAGCAAACCTGCAGACAGCTTCCATTTCTGAGCTTGGTCATTGGGTGAGGTGATCGGGTTTTCCACCCAGATAAGGACCAAGGCCACGACAAACAGGCAGACCATTGAAATCCAGACACCGATTCGTTTCTTTTTCACAAGTAACCCCTATCTAGAACTCATCAGGCTGGTTGCACGACGCAGGCCTGGGGCGAGGCGTCTTGCAGCACCACTAGCTGAGCCCGGTGTTCTACGCTTGCCTGCTCACTGGCAAGAATCAACGCCATGTTCCCCACTGCGCAGCCGGCCAAGCCAAACGACTCGTCCAGCCCGAACCAATCGTCCGTGGTCGGCAGACGACCTGCCGCCCGTAAGCACGTTTTGAGGACGCCCAAAAAATCGCGGGGCAACTGGCTGTGCCAAACGCGGTAATCGTTACCGGCCTCACGCGTTCGCCCCCAATACAGCGCTGTGTCCAGCGCCGCTGGCAGCTCAGTGATGAGCACGGGACGTTGTATGAACGCCTGAGGAACCAGCCCTTGCCTGTTGCACCAGTCCACGGGTGCCACCAGTACCGCAGTGACCGACTCGGCCTGTTCTGCAACAGCCTCCAGAAACAGGTTGAACTCAAGCGACAACACAGGCCCGGGGGGTTGTTGTCTATCCAGCCACATGTCTAGCCAAAGAAGCCCGTCATCGTCATTCGCGAACGCAACGCGATCTTCAAGACCCTGATCGGCGCGACACGAACGCCAAAGCGCCAGTACCTTTTCATCGCCTAACACTTGGTTGTGCCGAATACGAACGTTCAGAGGCTCCTCGATCTGGCAGTGCGCCAAGTCGGACTTCAGCACTCGCAATACCTCGCCCAGGCGAGCCAACAACCGCTCTTGGTACAGCTGCGGGCTCGAGGCCGCTGATAACGTGTCAAGAGGGTTGATACGCATAAAAGGTGCTTTGGCGCAAACGGGTTTCAGGGGTTTGCTCCCCGCTATCAGCGCGGCGGCGACATTCTTGCAGCCTGCTCCGGTGCAGTACGCGGTGGCCAATAGCGCAATCGGGCGCTGGCCCGCCTCTATCAGTGATTGCTTCTGCTGATCGTGACTGAGGTTCCAACCGAGGATGTACTCGCGATGTTTTTCGTAGGCCGAATGCCGCACGCCATAGAGCACGCCGCCCAGTGCCAGTGGCAGCACCAGCGCGCAACACCAGAACCAAGGCGACGCTTGCCATTTTTCACCCGGCCACAGTAAAACGACCAGAACGCCCGCCAGCAGCGACCCCAAAAACAGGATCGCGCACCAGCGCATCGGCTTGGGTGCCTGGGGCAAGGCGAGCCTTGCTGGCAGTGTGTTCAGGTCAACCGCCATGTCATGCTCTCCCGGCCTGGGGCAGCGACGTCATCAGCGTGCAGCCGCACTCACAGCGATGCCCGTCCAGTGCGATGGGACGGCCAGTATGCGTACTGCCTTCGTCGCCTTGCTCGATGGCGTTCAGTCCGTGCCCAGGCAATGGGCACATGACTTTGTCACCCACGCAGGCTCCCTTAAGTCCCAGAAACGTGATGCAACTGGTGGCAGTCAGCACTTCGCCACCGGAAGAAAGTTTGTCGCCCAAACGAATAACGCCTTTCATGACCGCTCCTTATTGGCTCTAAACTGTTCAACCCGCAGTGCGCGGAAGAAATGAGATGTCCATGTAATAATTCAACGGATTGCCGGGTTCGATGATCACAGCCACTGTTTCCCGTTGCAGGTAGGGAGACGGGTCAAACCAGAGATTCTCACTTTTGAATAAATGAACCCGCCCTGTGTCCGGATCCAGCCATTGGCACACGATGACAAATGGATTTTTACCATTGACTGATAAATAACAGTTGCGATCAACCGATTGGATCGTCGCCACGACCGACCTGCCATTCTTTTCCAAGTACGCTCGCTTTCGGCGTTTAGAACGATCAACACAATAAAGACCCATGCCAACAATCAAAACCGGCGCACCCAAGCCTGCAAAGATAATAGCGGCACCCCAAAGCTCGAAAAATCCGTCTATCCTTGCGCTAGATGGCTCTAAAGGGGAATACAACACTTCAATAGTGTCGCCTTCTAAAACTGAAGGTTTACCTCGCCCGCTTCGGGAAACAAACTTGACCGGCTCATTGGTCTGCGTAAAAAACACAACGACCGCCTTGTAGATCGTCCCTTGATCGCCTCGAGACTTTTCAAACCCAACAACCGTTCCCTGGGTACGCACAGCGTCCGACAGAAAAGACGAGGTATTGCTATAACTCGCTATCGCCATGACTAAAAACAAGGCACCCATAACTAAAGACACCCACTTCCCAACGGAAAACAATTTCATCTACAACACTCCACTATTAAAAAACAGGCAAGCGCTGGCCTTGAACGACAACTGCGCTCATTGATATTTCGAAAAACTAACCGGCCCGGGGCTTTACAGCTTAAAAAAAGAGACTGTAACGACAGCACTCACTCTCTTCATCCTGAAGTCGCCCCCAAGCTGACAGGTTCAGGACTGTTCACCACGCACCGCATGGTTTTGTTGCCAACAAAAACTGTTCCGTCCTCATGTATACGTCCAAGCGGGTCAGCTGAGTTTCGAAATACGTTCACTCCCCCGCCCCACTGAGGATTCGCATAGTCTTGCCCGCGCGCAACTTTCGTTGCGTGACCCAACGGGTTTTTGAATATTGGATGGTCAGGTCCGCGAGGATCCTGGTAGGGCGAATGATTATAATATTCCGGGTCGTACCAGTCCTGCACCCACTCATAGCCGCTGTCCGACATGGAATAAAGGCCTAGAGGATTGGGTGGAAACATATCAACAGGCAACGGAGTATACCTGCCCGTTTTCAGTCCTTTCTCCTTGGCAAACGCAAGACGATTACCGCCACTTGAGATATTGATCCCCGCAGGTGAGTAACTCCCTGCGACAGACTCATGAGATTCCGTTTTATAATCGCCCTCATCGGTTGCAACCATCAGAAATTGCCCCCGGCTGCGTGCTATGTATTCCCACTGAGCCTCAGTGGGCAATGCAAACGGCAACTGAGCAACCTTTGCAAGCCATAGACAGTAGTCCTCTGCCTCATACCAATCGATGTGGGCGGGCACGTTGGGGATTGCATTCAAGCCATTCCACTTTTTCTTATTGGCGCCCCCATCCTCTCTTAACGTCTTATTGTTATAGGCGAGAAAGAACTGATACCGTTCGTTTGTCACCTTAAACTTGTCAGCCGAAAAGCTGCTGAGCCTAACTTTATGGAGAGGTGAAGAGTCTGCATCGCTGTCATATGGCAAACGTTCAGATCCGTACTGACTACCAAAATCCCCCATCAAGAATTCACCACCCTCCACGTACACCAGATCCCTTTTGACACCATCGATAAATGCCTGCAAAGCAGGATCCGTCGGTTTCGTGGAGGCAGGAAACTCAGCCCTTTTCTCGTTACATCCCTGAACCAAGATGGCGAACACAGCAAAAAAATAAATTTTCATTGATTTAATATTCATACTACTCACCTACGCAATATCTTTAGACTGCGCTTCGCACGGCCCAAACTCGCAAAGCAGACGCTGTTCGTCAACCTGACTACCGAGCTGGTAGTAAGCAGTATCATTGAACGCGAGTGCGTAACCGTGAACCACCGAACTCTTTAATCGGGATTTGACGACCTGCAGCGTCCACTTTGCCTTCCGTAAGTCTTCGTCACGATTGAATCCCTCCTGCAGAAACCTGATGAGATGGCCTTCCTGTTGTGCCGCCACTTCAACGTCATCGCTCCCAACTGCCAAGTTGGAACCATCCTGCGAAATACGACACATAACTTTTGACCACTCTCTAAGGGTCTGAATACTGGTAATCACACAGATCATCGCTTCTTTTCGTTCGGCATATATATCGCCTGCCAACGTCCTGTTGTCGAAATCAAGGTGATCAAGTTTTCCATGACGGGTGAGCAGATAGAGCAACACCCCTTTCGCTTCAGGCGTGTATTGAAGCAAGCTCTGCTTGAATTCGATGATATTCCTCGCCAAATCGTTTCGTGCTTTGGATGCAGCGACCTGCCTGGAAACACCTTCCACCATGCTGCCCAAATACCTTTCAAACGCCAGGCTTATTTCTTCAGAGGTGTTCAGAACACTGCCGTAACTCTGATAAATGGTTTTGCCAACGTTGGACATTTGTAGCACGCACAATTGGCTGTATGTCTCAAACGCCTCAGGATCAACCACATCAAAAAACCCATAATCCAGGCTATACAGCTGATACAACAACCACGCCCCAAACTCGGCAAAAGCCCCCGCGTCAACCTCAGCCAGAAACGCACCTTTTGCTCCGGCGCCCCAGCACAGACTTGCAGCCACCTTGAAACAGAACTTTCCGTTGATAAACGTGCAACGCAACTTACCGCCAGCACCCGCACCCGCCAGCCCGGCGATGCCGCCGCCGAAAGTGCAAAAACTGGTGAACTGACCACTGCTTTTCGAAAGGGCGGGTAATGCTCCTCCCGTTTGCTCGGGTGGCGGGGTGGGTTTAAGCCATTGGATCGAGCCTTTGAGGCTGCCGTCGATTCGGGCGCCCAGGAATGCCTCGCCCGATAACTGCAACCCTTCATCGTTGGCATCCATTGCCTGATAAAACTGATGACCTGAGGCTTTGCGTTCGCTAAAACGGGGTAGCCTGCCACCCGGCTGCCCGGCCACACTCTGTTTTTTTCCTTCCACTACGACCTGAAGTTGCGCCTCCAGTTGAGCGGATCCCCCCAGAAAACCACTCAGTTCACCTTCCACACACACGCGAAGCATCCCAAGGTCAAACGCCTTGCCGTTGTCTCTCTGGACTTTCAGTGCCCAGCCCCTTCGGTCAGGCGCATAAATCGTCATGTTCGCGACACCCGACGCCAGTGCCAGGCTGACTTTGGCTTCGCCTTTGATGGCGGCCTGTTTCTTCCTGGGATCGAATTGCGCACTAGCGCCTACGTTTGAAACGAAACGCATGAACTGCGCACCCGCTGATACATCGACCTGATCATTGACCCGGTCTCTGTACAGAAGGCTGTTGTTCAAGTTCTCGGCCCAGTCGAATAACACTGTGTCGGTGTTGAGCGTGGTCGGATCAAAATCCGATCCGATAAGCTTCAACGCAGTGTTCAGGTCGAGCTTCATTTTTGGCGATTGAAGACGAGTGAGCTGTTCGCGCAGCTTCGTTGTATCGATGCGCGCCCGGCCGTGTTTGTCTTTACTGTAAATGCTGCCGGCGCCACCGTCTTGTTCGTTGCCTTTCAACGAAACACCATGCAACTTCCGGCCTTCCTTGGTTTGGGTGAAATAGCCCTTTTTGACATAGGCATAACGCGGCGCTTTACCTTCGCCTTTAGTCTTCGCTCCTCGAAAAACCGGAATCAGCTCGACCACTTCATCGTAGCTCGCCCCTTTACCGGCCAAGGCACCCATTTTCTTTTTCAATCGCTCGCGCTGCGCGTCCAGCCTGGCCTCTGCTGCATCAACCGCTGAGACGTGCTGCTCCATCTTGGAGGGGAGCATGAGCGGTGCCACATCAGCACGACCATAGGCTTCCAGGGCACGAGAATAGTCAGCTTTCGCTTGATGAAAGGTGTCCATCTCTGCCACTAATTCACGCCAGTGCGTTTCAAACGCGCCCGCTTCACTGCCAGCAATGAAGATCAGTTCTTCAGTATCAGGCCGCAAGTAACACTGCGAAGATCCGCGAAGGGAAGTGACGGTAGGGTCTTTGGGGTCAACCTCACTTTTGGAGGCCCACGGAGCCGTATCAGTCATTTATGAATCTCCTTGATCGTGAAAACCGTTGCATCCTGCGTATTGCAGTGAGTGCGGGATAACGCGGTGTTCCGCACGAACGAGTTACCAGCTTCCATAGGGAATCCCGTTCTTTTCAATCCATGCTTGAGCAGCAGGAGTAGGTGCTCGGTAATACAGGCCTTTATTGTTTTGATAAGGGCCAAGCGGGTGAATCTCTGCCTGAAAGCGACCCACGTCCTTGTACCCCAGACAAGCTGACCCGGCCCATACCTTCACGATGCCCCCAGGTGCCAAACCGAAGTTGATCCTTTTGCGATAAAGCGTCACGACCTCTTGATCAGCCTCACAAAACACCCGCTCCGGTACGGTCATTTCGTCACGTACCCACTGCGGGATCGTGATACCAATCTTGTAGGCTTGTGGCTCTACTAACGACTGCCAGCGAAGGTAAATTCGTTCCGGCAAATCGACATTGTTGATCGGTTTGCCCCCCGAACCGCCCGAATGCCAGCCCTCCACTTCCCCGGTGTAGCTGGCTACGCCGCCATGCACGCGAAAGAAACCAAGCCCGCGCTGATCGAGCACGTCGACGCTTTCGACCCAGACTTCCATATGCTTTGGCGCGACCAGACCTATGTACCAAGCCGGATAAGGTAGCTTCGGCGGTGGCACTGATTTGGGGCCATTAGCACAAGCCGTGAGGCTGACAACGAGGCCCATCAGCAGGATCAAGCAACTCATTGCGGATACCCCCGTTGCGGATGATCCGGGTACACAAATCTACGATTCATGGCCGCAGGCTTGCTGATCATCAGGACGCCGCTCGGGGTCCAATGCGCGGATTGATGGATGTAGCGAACCTTGAGCAAAGCCTCGTCCGCAGGGGCCAGCCTGATCTCTTTACCTGCAAGCGCCTGTTGCAAGATTTGATCGCTGATAGGCTGCAATTCCTCAGGAAGCTGGAACCGCTTGTCTGTGTCGCTGATGACGTCGAACGGCACGCCATGACGCACGCCCAATTCGCGCATTACACGCAAGGCAATTAACGACAACTCGCCGCGCACCTGTCGGTCCATCACCACCGTGATCCAGTAATCCTGTGCCCCCACCTCCGCCTCACGGGTGGAAATCCTTGCCGCAGGCCATGCCTTGATAGTGATGGTGCCTTCGCGGGCCACGCCGGTTTCGCGCAACTCCTGGGCGTCCTCTTCGGCGCGTCGCCACAATGGATGCGTCTCGATTTTTTCGGTGCCTCGGACGGTGGCTCGGCGAGGGGCTGTCATCCACAGCTGCTCTCTGACCTTGGCTCGATAACCGCCACCGATGTCTGAATGCACGCCCGGAAGACCGATTTGCAGGTGACTGCTGTCGACGGTGTTCCGCACGAGCGAGTTACCAGCTTCCATAGGGAATCCCGTTCTTCTCAATCCATGCTTGAGCCGCAGGAGTGGGTGCTCGGTAATACAGGCCTTTATTGTTTTGATATGGGCCTCGCGGATGAACCTCGGCCTGAAAGCGGCCGACTTCTTTGAAGCCCAGGCACGGTCCTCCGACCCAGACTTTAACGATGCCGCCAGGGGCCATACCCAAAGTGATCATCTTTCGATAGTCCTCTTTCCACTCCTCGGTCCACAGGCAAAACGCCCGTTCCGGCCTGACCATTTCATCTCGCACCCACTGTGGGATCTGGATACCGATCCTGTAGGCCTGGGGTTCAACCAACGACTGCCAGCGAAGATAAATACGATCTGGGAGATCGACATTGTTGATGAGTTTCGAAGCTCCCCCCCCTTTGTGCCAGCCCTTCACCTTTCCTGTGTAACTGGCTACACCGCCAAATACATGGAAGAAACCAAGCCCTCGCTGATCGAGCACGTCGACGCTCTCGACCCAGACCTCCATATGCTTCGGAGCGGCCAATCCTATGTACCAGGCGGGATACGGCAGCGTCGGCGGTGGCACTGATTTGGGGCCATTGGCACAGGCGCCCAAGCTAAAAATCAGACCAAACAGCAGAGCCAAGCGCTTCATAGCGGGTACCTCTTTTGCGGATGATCCGGGTACACAAAACGGCGGTTCATGGCCGCAGGTTTGCTGATCATCAGAACGCCGCTCGGGGTCCAATGTGCGGATTGATGGATGTAGCGAACCTTGAGCAAAGCTTCGTCCGCAGGGGCTAGCCTGATCTCTTTACCTGCAAGCGCCTGTTCCAAGATTTGATCGCTGATAGGCTGCAACTCCTCAGGAAGCTGGAACCGCTTGTCTGTGTCGCTGATGACGTCGAACGGCACGCCATGACGCACGCCCAATTCGCGCATTACACGCAAGGCAATTAACGACAGCTCGCCGCGCACCTGTCGGTCCATTACCACCGTGATCCAGTAATCCTGTGCCCCCACCTCGGCCTCGCGGGCGGCGATCCTTGCCGCAGGCCATGCCTTGATACTGATAGTGCCTTCGCGTGCCACGCCAGTTTCGCGCAACTCTTGAGCGTCCTCTTCGGCGCGTCGCCACAACGGATGCGTCTCGATTTTTTCGGTGCCTCGGACGGTGGCTCGGCGAGGGGCTGTCATCCAGAGTTGCTCTCTTACCTTGGGTCGATAACCGCCACCAATGTCCGAATGCACACCCGGAAGACCGATTTGCAGGTGACTGCTGTCGACGGTGTTCCGCACGAACGAGTTACCAGCTTCCATAGGGAATTCCGTGCTTTTCAACGTACGCCTTGTTTTCGGGCTCAAGCGGCACGTACTCGCCCTTGCTCTTTCCTTGATAAGGCCCTCGCGTTTGAATCTCCGCCTGAAAGCGGCCGACTTCTTTGTCTGAGAGACAAGCACCGCCCACCCAGACTTTTACAATCCCGCCCGGCGCCATACCTAGACTGATCATGTCTCGGTAATCCTCCTTCCACTTCTTCGCGCCCCGGCAAAATACTCGTTCCGGCGTGACCATTTCCTTCCGGACCCATTGCGGAATCGTGATACCGATTTTGTAGGCTTGCGGTTCAACCAACGACTGCCAGCGAAGATAAATTCGGTCTGGTAGGTCAACATTGTTGATCGGTTTGCCCCCTGAACCGCCCGAGTGCCAGCCCTCCACTTTCCCGGTGTAGCTGGCTACTCCACCATACACATGAAAGAAGCCGAGCCCTCGCTGATCGAGCACATCAACACTCTCAACCCAAACTTCCATATGCTTGGGGGCGACCAATCCTATGTACCAAGCGGGATACGGTAGTTTTGGCGGCGGTACTGGTTTGAGGCCATTTGCACAAGCGCTCAGGCTGACGACCAAGTTGATGAGCAGGAACAAATGCTTCATTGCGGATACCCCTTCTGCGGATGATCTGGAAAAACAAATCGGCGATTCATTGCCGCAGGCCTGTTGATCATCAAGGGCCCGCTTGGGGTCCAGTGAGCGGATTGATGGATGTAGCGGGCCCTCAGTAGTGCCTCTTCAGCAGCTCCCAGCGTGACCTCTTTACCTGCAAGTGCCTGTTGCAAGATTTGCTCGCCAATAGGCTGCAATTCCTCCGGCAGTTCCCATTGAGGACGGGCATCCAGACTCTTAAACGGAACGCCATGACGCACGCCCAATTCGCGCATTAAACGCAAGGCAATTAACGACAGCTCGCCGCGCACCTGCCGGTCCATTACCACCGTGATCCAGTAATCCTGTGCCCTCACCTCGGCCTCGCGGGTGGAAATCCTTGCCGCAGGCCATGCCTTGATACTGATAGTGCCTTCGCGTGCCACTCCGGTTTCGCGCAACTCCTGAGCATCTTCTTCGGCACGTCGCCACAATGGATGTGTCTCGACCTTCTCGGTACCACGCACGGTGGCTCGGCGAGGGGCTGTCATCCAGAGCTGTTCTCGGGCAAGCGGTCGATAGCCGCCACCAATGTCCGAATGCACACCCGGAAGACCGATTTGCAGGTGACTGCTGCTCACACTGTTAAGGGAAAAATTAACGCGGTACTCATCGAGGGCATGCAGCTGAATCACCTGGCGAGCGCAGCATGATGGCAGGAAGAGATTGACGCCGTAGTTGTCGTCATCTCCTGGCTTAAAGTCACCTCGCAAAGGGGTCGAAATACCGGCCACTGTGTCGAACAGGCCGATCAGGTTGAGGCATACGTGCGCAGCGGGATCAAAACGTTTCTGCAGTCCATAGCGACCTCTGCGGAGGACTTCGCCAAATACGCCACACCCAGGTTTCAGGAATTCATTGGCACAGTGGCGAGCTGCTGCTGCACCTCGACTGAAGCCGAAAATATCAGTTTCGACTCTGCGGATAGCGACATCAGGATTCATCTGATGAAAACGCTCCAATTGCCTGACCAACAGATCCGGCGCTTGCCTGACCCGCCCGACCACGCCAGTTACGCCTCGCCCCAAACCTTGGCCAACAACGATGTCATCCTTACCGCCGCTGCGAGTCCCAATTCCTTCCACATATGCTTTCACGTAGCCGATCTCGGCCCCGTCTTTCACGGGGGTCGCCGTGTTATCCGGATACAAATCGTACAAATGCACCACATTACTCGGCGCATTGCCGTAGCTGTTGTCGGGCGCGGAATTGAAGGCGCTGCCATCAAAATCCGCAAACCCGTACCGTTTGCAGGTCGCCTCAATGCTCTCCAGCTCTTCGGGGCTGTAGTTCTGCAGGTCCAGTGCCCGGCACAGTTCAGTGGTGGCGGCATTGGCCTGGTTGTTGCCAGTGCCGTCGAAGAACAGGCCGATGCGCAAGGTGATGCCTTCGGTCAGTTCTTCTTCCTCTTCTTCCTCTTCCAGCGCCTCAGGCTCGCCCTCGTCATCTTCGTGCAGGGTGATTTCCACTTGCCGGTCGCCGTATACCCGCTGGGTCATGCCGTCGGTGTCGGTCAGGCCGCGCACGACCCGGCCGTCTGCGACGTTGATCTGGTAAGGCATGTAGGGCATGGGCGCCCCGCTGTCCTTGTCGACGATCCGGAAGCCGCTGCTCATGGGGTATTTGTGTTTCGGGTCTTCGAGCACCCACGGTTTGAGCGCATCCTTCAAGGATGACGCGCCGCCCCATTCGATGTGGTCGTTCTTGATGCGCACGTCCATCGGGGCACCGATTTCGATGCAACCGTCCTTGAGCTTGATGTAGGCCTCGCCGCTGACCAGGGTGATGCCCGTTTTGGCGTCGATGAACACTTCGTCCTCGGTGCTGGCGATGTTCAGTTGCTTGCGGGAACTGAGGAGCAGTTCGTTGTCCTGCGCCTGAATGTCGACCGGGCCCCGTGCCGCGATGGCCTTGATGCCGAATCGGTGGGCGAACAGGCTGATGGCTTCGCCTGCGGCCACGCTGAAGCGTTTGAAGACGCTGACATCGGCGCTGTCGCCAGCCGTGGCGGTGAGGTTCTGGCCTGCCGAGAGTTGCACGCTGGCCGGTGTGGTCAGGGCGATGCCGGCCGGGGCCGAGGCGATCAGGCCGGCTTCCTTGAGGCCGTTCAAGGCTTCCTTGAGCGCCGATTGCGTCGGCGCGTCGGCCGGTAACGCCTGGGAAACGTTCGCGCATTGCGCCAGGGCCTTGACCATTTCAAGGGCGTAGGTGAGTTGGGCCAGGGCGTCGTTCATGTCGAGCACCTCGCCCTGCCCCTTGGGCTGGGTGTCGGCGCTGATGAACAGGCCCTTGCCCGCCCGGATCGAGCCGCGTGCATCGGTGCGCAGTTCAAACCCCTCACCGCGCTTTTGCTTCTTCGCATCGACCAGATGCCCCAGGTTCAGCTGACTCTTGCCGCTGTGTTCGGTGCTGAGCTTGATGTGTTCCTGGCCGCGCGCGTCTTCCATGCGCAGTTTGTTATTGGCCGGGGTGCGCAGCACGTTGCGCTTGTAGTCGCTGCGCTCGAGGGTGACGAGGTCGGGGTGTTGATCGTCGTGCAGGGCGTGGGCGATGTAGGGCCGGTCCGGGTCGCCTTGTTCGAAGGCGATGGCGACTTCGGTGCCGCAGATCAAAGGCAGGTGCAGGCCGTGGGTCTCACCGGCATAGGGTCGGGCAAGGCGCAGCCAGGCGCTTTCGGTGCCAGTGTCCCAGCTGTCGCGGTCGAACAGGAAGTTGACCTTGTAGCGGCCTTGCATGTCGATGTGGCTGTAAGGGTCGTTGGCCTGGTTGCTGGTGACACGCGCAGGCACTGTCCCCGCCATCGTCGGCTTGGGCAGTAGGGGCGGACGAAAGCACACCTGCTCGGCATACGGAATGGCTTCGAAGGAGGCTTCGTAGCTGCTGTCGCGGGCGGCGCGGCAGCTCAGCCGGGTGATGACGGCGCCGGGTTCAAAGGCCTGCGGCGCCCCACCGGATATGGACAGCACTTGCGCCAGGCTCAACGTGGCGCTGCTGGTGACACCGCTCAGGCGGGTCTGGTCGTTGAGGTAACGCTCGTGACGCAGGCGGGCGTAGAAAAAGCCGCTTTCGCTTTGCAGGTCTTCGTCCTGATCGAGCTTGTCGCCGAGTACGCTGTAGGGTTCGGCGTAGTGATAGGCCTCACCGTAGGTCCCGGGTGCGCCTCGGGTCTGGTCAACCGTGCCGTCGAGCCAGGCCTTGGCATCGCGGTGATCGTAGGCGCGAAAGTGAATGTTTTTCTCCACCACCTGGTGGCTGACCTGCAAGCCCCAGACGCCGTCCTGGCCGCTGCTGCCCAACCCTGACTGCGAGCGGTAGGCCAGCTCGACACGCGGCCTGACGTAGTGGCGCTGGTCGTCGTGAAACTCCACGACATCGATCTTCAGGCGGTCATCGCTGGTGAAGCGGTACCAAATGCCGACATCGGCCAGCAACCGGGCAATGAAGGCCAGATCGCTTTCACCGTACTGCATGACCTGATCGCGTTTGGGGTATTCGCGCACCAGGTTGAAGAGGAGATCCTGCCCTTCGAAATCGTGGCGGCTGCGCAGGATGCTTTCGACGATCTGCGGCACGGACTGGTGTTGATAGATCCTGAATTGCTGACCGCGTTCGAGCAGCGCCAGCCGTGGCCGCAGCGTAACCGCGTAACGGGCTTCGTCGTTGGAACCGGACAAGCGCGGGAATGCAGTAATGACCCCGTGCAGCGTGCGCAGTGGTTGGGCCTGGAGCGTCGACAGGCCGCGCAGGACAGGTGGCAGCCCATGGGCGGCGGCGTTCAGGGTGAAATCCGCCGTGCGGCCGAGGATCTGATCGGCAGCGATGTCGTGTTCGGTGGATGTGAACTCGATGGAATAGGTGAACGGATGGCTCAGAATTTCTTCGCCTTCGAACGTCAAGACATCGAGGTTGGCCTTGAGGTCGCTGACGGTGAGTTTGTGGCGGCTGTGGTCGAAGATGGTCGGCCGAAGGTTGAACACGCTCAGCCCTCCGTCACTGCTGGGTGGTCGGAAAACTGCAAGGTGATGCCTTCATCGTCGCTGTAACCGAGGTTCACCCGGCGAGTGCTCAAGCTCCAGGCCCGGCGCTGGAGCAGTTGCTGGCACACCACTGGCAAAATCTGCCGGTCGAGCAGGCTGTCAATGTTGCGGGCGCCGCTGTCGGGCAGCAAACAGGCTTCGACCAGCATGTCGTGCAGGCGCTCGTCGATCTGGCAATCCAGCGCGTAGTGACGCTGCAAGCGCTGGGCGACTTTGGCGAGCTTGATCGCGACGATGCTTCTCAACGCCCGGGGTTGTAGCGGTCGGTAGATCAGTGTCTGAAAACGTGCCAGCAATGCCGGCTGGAAATGCTCGCGAAGAATGGGGTGCAGCAGTTCTTGCAGCGCGCTTTCAGGCGCATCGGGTTGTGCGTGCAGAGCGGTTTGCAGGGCGTCGCTGCCCAGGTTGGAGGTCATCACAATGACGGTGTTGCGGAAGTCGATTTCCCGCCCTTCGCCGTCGCGCATGAAGCCGCGATCAAAGACCTGATAGAACAGGTTCAACACGTCGCGATGGGCCTTTTCCACTTCGTCGAGCAACACGACGCTGTAAGGCCGTTTACGCACCGCTTCGGTGAGTACGCCGCCTTGGCCGTATCCGATATAGCCGGGCGGCGAGCCTTTGAGTTGGCTGACCGTGTGCGGTTCCTGATATTCGGAGAGGTTGAGCGTGATGAGCGACTTGTCGCCGCCGAACAGTGTGTCCGCCAAGGCGAGCGCCGTTTCGGTTTTGCCCACGCCGCTGGTGCCGACCAGCAGAAACACACCCAACGGCGCCTGTTCCTCGGTGAGCCCAGTCTTGGCGGCACGCAAACGTTGCGCCAGCGCGCCGAGGGCAGCGTCCTGCCCCACCACACGTTCGGCCAGCCGCTGTTCGAGTTGCAACAGGCTGGTCTGTTCATCTTTGAGCAGGCTGTTCAAAGGAACACCGGTCCAGTCGGCGATCACTTCAGCGACACAGCGGCCATCGACATCCAGGGACAGCAACGGTCGATGCCCCTGGACCTCGGCAAACTGACGCTGCAACTGCTCGCAGGTTGCCGGGTGAGGTGGCTGCGCCTCACGCGCGTTGAGCAACTGCACAGCCAGACGCCGCTCTTCTATGTATTGCTGCAGCAGTTGCGTTCGCTGCTCCTCCAGGGCCGAAAGCTGTTCGCCAATGATGGTCAGACGCTCGACGGGGCTGGATCCCGTCAGCTGTGCATCCTGCTCAAGCGCCTTGCGTTCGACCTCAAGTGCAACCTGCAGGCTTTTGACACGGACCAGCTCCTGAGGCTCACAGTCCAGGCTCATACGTACCCGCGCGCTGGCGGTGTCCAGCAAATCGACGGCTTTGTCCGGCAGTTGCCTGCCCGGCACGTATCGGCGGGACAGCGTGACCGCCGCCTGAATTGCGGCCTCCTGGATATGGACGCCATGGTGACAGGCGTAGCTCGCTTTGAGCCCTCGCAGCATGAGCATCGCCTGGATGTCGTCGGGCTCTTGCACCTTGACCATCTGGAAACGGCGCTCAAGGGCCGCATCGCGCTCAAAATACTGCTTGTACTCGCTCCAGGTCGTGGCCGCGATGGTGCGTAGCTCACCGCGGGCCAACGCCGGTTTGAGCAGGTTCGCAGCGTCGGCACCACCTGCCTGATTGCCAGCACCGATCAAGGTGTGCGCCTCGTCAATGAACAACAGCACCGGGTGTTCCGCTTCCTGCACGGCATCGACCACGTTTTTCAGCCGTTGCTCGAACTCACCCTTGACGCCGGCACCGGCCTGCAGAAGACCAAGATCCAGCGTACGCACGCTGACCTGTTTGAGACGGTCAGGGACGTTGCCTTGCACGATGCGTAACGCCAGCCCTTCGACCAGCGCGGTTTTACCGACACCCGGCTCCCCCACCAGAATCGGGTTGTTTTTGCGACGACGACTGAGGATATCGATGACCTGACGAATCTCGTCATCACGGCCAAAGACCGGATCGATCTCGCCGTTACGGGCCTTTGTCGTGATGTCCTGCGTGAACCGGTCCAGCACCGGGTGCGCGTTCTCGGCGGCGGGTGTGATGGGCAAATCCACGCCAGCCTCGTCTGTGTAGACGCCCGCATATTCCTGCAGCGGGCTGCGCTCGTCAGAGTGCTCATCGAGTAAGGGCACCAACGCCTGGAGCTGTGCATCGCTCAAACTCAACAGTGGCCAACCCGCTTCGCACGCCAGCAACTGCGCAGTGTCCATCAGCGCGCCCAGCACATGGTGAGAGCGCAACTGTGCGTTGTTTTCGTCAATCGATGCGCGCAGCCAAGCGTCCTTGATCAACTGCTGCAACTTGCCGCAAAGCTGAGGTCGAGCCTGCGATTTGACCGTGCGCGGAAGGCTGTCGATATGCTCCAGCAACCCGCACCAGAGTGCTTCCATGTCCCACTCGTAGCGTCTGGCAATAACCCCCAGATCGCCTTGGCCCACGCCCAGCAGTTTGAGCAACCAGTGCTCAATCGTGATCAGCCCATGGCCTCTGCTCTGGCAGAACGACGCCGCTTCACTGAGCGCCTTCGCGCAGTAGGGATTGAGGCGGCGAAGCAAGCGGGATGAACTCTGTGCCATGGGGTGCGTCCTTGTTCTGGATTCTGTGCGATGCGTCGATGTAACAAGTCAGTGAGCTGAGCGCGCGATGCCTTTGGCTGATCGTCCCCCAGCGGGCGCCCAGCCAAAGGCGCCGAACCGGCAGGCAATTTGTTGCCTGCCGGCCTTGCAGCGTCAGGCAGTCTGGCGTTCGTTCCATGAGTCGGAATGAATGATGTTGCCGTCCTTGTACGTCCAGGTGATCTTCTCGTAGCGCAGTTCGATCATTTCCAGATGGTTGTGCTTTTCTCTGGAAGGGTCCTTGACGTCGTGCATTTTTGGCGCAACGCGTACTACCTTCACGTTCTCCAGAACGGTGTTGAAGTACTCAACCTCCTGGCCTGCGTCATCGATGCGGTACCACTTGAACTCAGCGCTCTTGAGGGTCTGACCGGTGCCGACCGCCTTGTAGAGGTAGGGGGTGCTGGCATCGATTTCCTTGGTGAATTCAAACGGGGTATGCACGCGAGCCCCGGTCAGCTTGCCGGTATTGTTATCGGTGGGGATGTAAACGCTGTGGTCCTGAGCGACGACCTCAATGCTGCCTTCGCGGGACTGCACGTTGACCGAACCTTTGATGTCTGCGCCGCCGTCGTCTTTCAGCCACAGGTAAACGGGAATAGCCATTTGAAGCTCCTTTTCTCACTCGTGAACTGCCGCGGGATGCGACAGAGATTGCGTATCCGATGCCGTGGCAAGCAGCGCGCAGGCGCCCTCTTCCGGCAGCAGGCGAATGTCGACACGACGGTTGGCCGCGCGACCTTGTTCGGTATCGTTACTGGCGATCGGTTGACTCGCCGCAAAACCCTGCACCGCAAAGCAGCTGTCAGGGATATCACCCATGCGTTGCATCCAGTCCCGAACCGCAGCGGCACGGGCTCTGGACAACTGAAGGTTGTGCTCGGGGTTGCCGGTGGCATCGGTATGGCCTGTGACGACAATCAGCCAGCCAGACTGAGCCTTGATACCCACCAGTGCGTTGATCAGCACTTTGGTCGAGCCAGGCTTGAGCTCGGCGCTGCCGGGGTTGAACAGCGACAGACTGTTCAGCCGTACCGGTTCGGCAAGCCGCTGGGGCTTTTCAGCCAATGGCTGCCGGTACTGAACGATCGCATCCCACAGCAATCGCCTGACCCGCTCTCCTCGATAGAGGCCAAACCCCAGACCGAGCGGTTCACCCTGCCGGTAATAGTCGTCGAGCCGTTGAGCATCACGACGCAGCAGCCGGAACGTCTGCTCGCGCAACAGGCTTTCAGGTTGATCACCGTGAGCGGCTGTGACTGTTGCCGCGTGTCGGCGAAGGTCGTCACTGACTTGCCGGAGCAGCAACAGGTTCTGCCAGCCGGAGTTGACCAACGCAGCCATGCCAGCCAGCACCAGGAACCAGATGCCTATTACCAAGGCGGTTCGGGTGGACGTGTCGCCAGTGTGTCGTGGCAGCGATGCAAGCAAAGCGTCTGGCAGAGGCAAAGCATCGACTGCAGCAAGTGACGGTAAAGGAGAAGCTGACAGTTCTGTTTTTTTGACCAGCCATTGTTGCCACAGGTTATCCACGACCGGCGCGGAGCCTGTAGAAACGAAGCGGACACCGAACGCCACGGGCGTTTCAGCACGGTGTCGCCCTCGGTCGGCGGCCAGATGGGGGACCACAACCTCACTCAACCAGGCCGCAATGCTCCTGAGTCGAACTGCGGTTTGCAGACGGTACGCACAGGCGCCGTCAGCGTTCACTGGCTGCTGCCAGTCCGAGAGGCTTACACACCGACCCTCGTGACGAAGGACAGGGGTTTTCTGGTCGGCTTCCCAGCTGAACCACTCGCCTTCATCAGGCGCGCCCTGTAGATACGTCACCACCAATAAGGGCAGCCTCGCCGCGTGATGGCGCGATACACCGAGTTGATGACCCAGCGCACGAATCCGTTCGGCAAGGATCGCGGCATCAGCGTTGTCGGCCGGATTGACGACGAACATCACGCCGAGCTGCGGCTTCCAGTCAGGACGTACTACCAACAAGCTGGCGACGGTTTGCGGCAACTGCTCGACGCTGGGCACACGGATGTAGCAACCTTGCGCGCTTAACCTGAACGTCGATTGCAAAGCTGGCTCGGGCCCGAATAAAGCGTTCAGACCATCGCCACACACCAGCATCACCGGTTGACGGTAGCCTGGCGAAGGAAACGAAGCATGCCTGGCGAACGCGGCGTGCTCACGAAACAGTGCCGCGCGTCGCCCTGCCTGAGTCCACACTGCCAGGCATGCGATGGCCGCCGCGGCTATAGCGATCAGACGTAACGTGAGCGGTAGAGGGAGCAGGAACAGCACGACGGCAGCAAGTAAAGCTGCCCAAAGTGCAAGCCCGCGAATCAGTTTGACAGTCATCGGTCAGTCACACCTGATCTACAGCCAGCGAGGCAATCAGGTTGGCGAGCAGGTGATCCAGCCCCCACCATGTCCCGCCCAGCACCAGCAAAGCGACCAGCGCATGTAATGTCGGTGAGCGCAACCCGTTGAGGCGATTCATGCGGGGACGCTTGCCCACGACGGTGGGTATGTGCTCGTTGATGTTGAGCGGAAAGACGTGCGCATTCAGCGCAGTCACAATACGTTGGCGCTGCGGATCATCCAGGGTCCGATAACGCCCCAGGAAACCCAGCATCAAGATCCGGTGATAAACGGTCAGCACGGCAGGGTCAGGTGCTGGTTGGCGCAGCACCTCACTCATCTCTTCATACAGGAATACGCCGGCCTGATGCCGGCTGAAAAATCTCGCCTGAAGCGGCTCATTGGTCCATTTGGCGCGCGCGTCTGAATCGGCCCAACTGAGCACGGTTTCGTCCAGCAACGCGCATTGCGCATGGCTGATGAGATCGATGTCGAGCAAACTCATGCCTGCGTCTTGAAGCTGGCGACGCACGCTCTCGATCTGTCCGGCACAAAGGTCCCAGAGCGCATCGCTGCTGCGGGCCGATCCACCTTGGCGCAGTTCGACCACCAGCAGATAGCTGTCCAGCAGCAGCGAATCCACATCTACCGCTTCGGTGAGAGGCGCTTTTCTTGTTAACCGTTTCATGTGCGCAGTACCGCGAAGAGTTCAAGCTTGACGTCTGCAAGGGTGCTTGGCACGTAGAACGCGCAGACCCCCTGCTCCAATACCGCTTGCCCTGGTGACGAGCTCAGGTCGAGAGCGAAATACTGATTCTCAAGGCGCAATGGAATGGCAGCAGGGACATGAGGGAGCGGCTTCAACGGCACGCCGTCAACGGCGGCATTGATCAGGTGATCGACATCGTCTGGCGTGCCGACTTTGCAGAGTCTCGGAAATTGAGTCTGCAGCTGTGCCGCTGACTGGCGGCATCTGACAGAAAGATAAAAGTCGGCTGCCTCTGGCTCACGCAGGCGCAGGTCGTTCAACGTCACCTGCCAGCGGTTTGGTCCGGTTTCTTTAAGCTCCAACGCCACCACCCTGGAGGGCAGGCTGGCTTCCAGCAACGTGGCGATCATCGCCATCATCGGCGGGAAGACGTCTGCCAATTGATCGTGCTTGTAAGCCGGAATGAGATCGACATCGTGTTTCAAAGAGAACGTCAGCAGGGCGCCCGCCAATTTGATCAGCTCCTGATAGACCTGCTCTGGATGTCTGTCAGGATGAGCCTTCAGGTCAGCAAGCACAGGCTGGTAGGTGTTCAACGCATTGAGCAGCCAGAACAACGACACATCGGCCACTGCGAAGTCAGCCATCCGTTGGTTGCTCTCGCGGCGCATGCCCATCAGGCGCTCACGTTTTGCCGATAGCTGGTTCAGGAGGTTTTCCAGTTGCGTCATCAGTCCGGCATGTGCGCCAAAGCTCATCAATGGCGGAACATAGGATGAGTCAATGCTCCAGACGGTCTGCCCGTCCCGCACCAGACGTGCGATCGGGCAGGTGACGTAGTCGGCGTTGTCATCGCTGTCCAGCCGCAGACTCAGCACATGCTCCAGCGCGCCAATCGACTGGTCTTCGTCGCCATAAAGATCGTGCACCTGACGCCACGCCTGGCGGTAGCGCACGGGTCGGTCCGTCCTTTGCCCCTCAAAAAGGCAATTGTTTCCATTGGCGTGCTCCAGGGGTAACGCCAGCAATACCAGCGGACTGCAATCCGATTCGGTCCGCAACGTTTTGAGATCGAGCGCGCCGGGCAGATGGTCGACATGATCGGTGTCGATCAACGTGCCATCTGACAGACGCACCCGCAGCTGCGAAACCTTGAGGATGCCCAACTGAAGGGCTTGAAGATCGAAACCTGCAGCGCCGATGCCCCAGGGATGCACCAGCGACAAGTGCGCCAAGCATTCGTTGGTCCAGGCTTCCCAGCGAGATTGTTGCTGAAAATGCTGCTGTGACAACACAACTCCGGCAGCCCAGAGAGGACGGTAGATTTTCATGTCGTGTTTACCTGGGGTAAGAGTCAAGCCTTCGCTTTGGGCATTTGAGAGACCAAGGACAAATTGACGTCCATGCCCTCCACCTGAAAGTGCGGCACGGCGTACAGACGGGTGCGGAAGAAACCGGGGTTGTCGTCGATGTCTTCGACGATCACCTTCCCTTCGCGCAGCGGGTGCGAAGCCTGAAGGTCGTCACCCGGGTCGGTCATCTCGGTGACCAAGCCGCCCAGCCACTTGTTCAGTTCAAGCTCTAACAGACGGCGATCCTTGGTGGTGCCGATGTTTTCGCGCTGAATCAACTTCAGGTAATGCGCGATGCGCGACAGTAGAAAAATGTAAGGCAAGCGAGCGTTTATGCGGCTGTTGGCCGTGGCGTCCGGCGTGTCGTACAAGGCCGCTTTCTGAGCAGAGTTGGCAGAGAAGAAGCAGGCGTAGTCGCGGTTCTTGTAGTACGAGAGCGGAATGAACCCAAGATTGGCAAATTCAAATTCCCGCGTTTCAGGAATCATCACTTCGGACGGAATTTTTACCTGACTGCCCGTACCCAAGTCATAAAGATGAATCGGCAGATCAGTGACGGCACCGCCTGACTGAGGCCCGCGAATCTGTACGCACCACCCATTGGCGATAAAGCTCTTAACCATGTTTGCCGCAAAGGCAAAGGACGCATTGGTCCACAGGTATTTGCTGTGATCCGGGCCTTTGACACTCTCGACATAGTTGAAACTGCGCACAGGAATCGTGTCCGGGCCATAGGGTAATCGACCCAGCACGCGGGGCATGGTCAGCCCGATATAACGCGCATCGTCGCTATCCCGGAAAGCCTTCCACTTGATGTATTCCGCCCGATCAAAGTAGTTACCGATGTCTTTGATAGCCGCCACTTCCGCCATCGATTCCTTACCGAAAAACGCTGGCCCCACCGAACCTATGAATGGCATATGAGCCGCCGCCGCCACTTTTGAGAGGTTGCGCAGCAGTGCAACATCCTGCGGGGATCGATCAAACTCGTAGTTTGAAATAGCCGCCGCAATGGGTTCGCCGCCAGGGGTGTCGTATTCCTGGGTGTACGTATGGATGTACAAACCGCTTTGCGAAATTTCCGGTGCATCTTCGAAATCTTGTACGAGGTGTTCCTTGCTGATATCCAGTAATTCAATCCTGACGTTCTGACGGAAGTCCGTTTGATCGATCAAGGACTTGAGGCCGCGCCAGGTTGATTCAACGCGTTGAAAGTCGGGATGATGCATAACCGCGTCAAGTTGGCGGCTGATCTGGGCGTCGAGTGACGCAATATGTTCATCCAACAGCGTTTTATCGAGCCGCTCGACTTTGCGTGATGACTTTTTGAGAAGTTCAAGAAAAACATTGACAGCAGCGGTCACGCGCTCGTCGGTCGACGCTTCGGCCAACGCTTCATTTGTCGGGTATGCCTCGACACTCCCCAATTCCGATACCGGGCTTAGGTTGATTTTGGCAAACAGAGCGCTGTAGACACTCTGACGTTCATCCGGCAATGCTGATTCGGACAGTACTGATTCGCCGCCGGACGATTCGGTAGAGGGATTCGAAGACATAGGAGTAAACCTGTAATGGATAAGCGTTAACGTTTTTCTTGCGGCGATAACGTCGCCAGTTCAGCCCGCAGTCCGTCACTGAGCGATTCGTCTTTGAGAATACGCTCAAGCTCTTGGCGGAAGGTGGCGTTGTCCAAAAGGTTGGATTTGAGGTCCCGCAGCAGGTTACGCATGGACAGCAAGGCACGCAGCTCAGGAATCTGCCTGGCCACTTGCTCGGGTTCAAAATCCTTCATGCATTGAAATTTCAACTCGACTGAAGATTGCGAATTGTCGTCGGTCAACGTGCTGTCAACCGCCAGCTTCATGACAGGAGAGAATTCATTAAGCACACTGTCAAAATTGTTTTTATTAATATTAATCTTCGAACGATCCGCTAACGCCCTGCTTTCCCGACCGTTACTGTAATCTCCCATCACCATCAATTTGAGCGGAAGTTCTACTTTTTTCTGAGCACCCCCCGTATGCAAATCGAGCTTTATATTGACCCGAGCCTTGGGCACTTCATCCTGAAAACTATTAGAAGCCATATTTCCTCCGCAAGCGATGAACTCGCCGCCTAACGACCAAATATCGACTCGCACCGCATAGACGTGACAGGTCACGACCGATACCGGACCTATTTACGGTGAACCATTAATTCAAGCAAAACGATGCCTGGATGCGAGAGCACGCAGATTAATCAGCAAAAATAATAAAAACTACCAGCAAAGTTAAAATGGAGAGCTTTCTTACACATTCACGAGCCAGGTCCTACAGCAGGTCAATTTTGCGACGCCCGCTGGTTTTTTCGTGAATAGACAGAATTTAAACATCCAGCAGACCATCAATAAACATTGGCTAAACATCATGTTTATTAGCATGCGAGTGGCGAACTGGCGTCTTAATTGAACGAACTGTATCCATGATTCAGCCGTACACGACTGGATTGTTCAGGCCCGCGGTAGATTTAAATAAAATAGGTTAGCGCCATATCAGGCTCAGAAAACCTGCCTTTGCGCGTTATGTTTCGCAAAGGCTGAAATCGCCAGCCTACCAGTTGGAAAAAGGTGCGCGTGTAGGAGCATTCAACAAATGATCCCCTCGAATCGCCAGCCGCTCCTGTCTGCTTCCCGCCTGTGTGTTCAGGGTCATTGCGACTGTATCGGCCATCTACCTGCGAACGGTGATGACGCATTCGCAGTGCGCGCTCCCGCAAAGCGCCTCGCGAATCGTCGTATAGCATTCAGCGCAAAGGTACACCCGGCCTCAAACCGGCGGCTGCACCACCGCCTTGCTCGGCGCCGCAATCTGTTGCTTGGGATTGACCGGCGGCGTATTGGGCGTTGCGTACTGCGGTTTCAGATGACCGTCCTGGTCCAGCAGCCAGGCATCGAGAATCTGCCGCACCACAGGGCCCGCCACTCGACCGCCCGCCTCGCCGTTCTCGATCATTACCGCCACGGCAATTTTCGGATTCGCTGCCGGCGCAAAGCCGACGAACAGGGCGTTGTCACGATGCCTTTCCAGCGTCTTATCGCGGTTGTAACGCTCGCCCTGCTTGATCGCCACCACCTGCGCCGTACCACTCTTGCCGGCGATGCGGTATTGCGCGCCCTGGGCGGCGGCGCGGGCGATGCCACGGGGGTCGTGCATCACCGACTGCATGCCGTTGTTGACCTGATCCCACTCGCGGGGATCACGCAGCACGATGTTCGGCATCGGGTGCTCGTCCACCGGGGCAACCCCGCCGATTTCCTTCGCCAGGTGCGGACGATTCCATACGCCCTTGTTGGCGATCAGCGTCGTGGCCTGGGCCAGTTGCAACGGCGTGACCTGCATATAGCCCTGACCAATGCCGAGAATCACCGTCTCGCCGGGAAACCACGCCTGACGCCGGGTGATGCGCTTCCATTCCTTGGACGGCATCAGGCCTGCGGACTCTTCGAACATGTCCAGCGAGACCTTCTGGCCGATGCCGAACATGGTCAGATAATCGTGCAGGCGATCGATGCCCAGCTTGTGCGCCAGGTCATAGAAATAGGTGTCGTTGGAGCGCATGATCGCCGCGTTCAGGTCGACCCAGCCGTCGCCGCTGTGGTTCCAGTTGCGGTACTTGTGGTCGAAATCCGGCAGCTGGAAATAGCCCGGATCGAACACTCGCGTAGAGGGCGTGATGATGCCGCTGTCGAGTCCGGCGATTGCCACTTCAGGCTTGATCGTCGAACCCGGCGCGTAGAGGCCACGCAGCACGCGGTTGAACAATGGCCGGTCGACCGAATCGCGCAGCGCCGAATACTCTTTGAAGCTGATACCGGTAACGAACAGGTTCGGGTCGAAACTCGGCTTGCTGACCATCGCCAGCACTTCTCCCGTGGTCGGGTCGATCGCCACTACCGAACCGCGCCGGTCGCCCAGGGCGTCTTCGGCCGCTTCCTGCAATTTGATGTCAAGGCTCAGGGTGATGCTCTTGCCAGCAACCGGATCGTGGTGATTCAGCACCCGCAGGACGCGACCCTGGGCGTTGGTTTCCACTTCTTCATAGCCGACGTGGCCATGCAGTTCGTTCTCGTAGAAACGCTCGACACCGGTCTTGCCGATGGACTGGGTGCCGCGGTACTCGACCTGATCCAGCTGGGTCGCTTCTTTTTCGTTGATCCGCCCGACATAGCCGATGGAATGGGCGAAGTGTTCGGCCAGCGGGTAATGCCGCACGAACTGCGCCTCGACATCCAGCCCCGGCAGACGGAACTGGTTCACCGCCAGCAGGGCGATCTGTTCTTCGGTCAGCTCATAGAGCAAGGTCACCGGAACGAAACGGTGCGGCGAGTTCTTCATCGCCTTGTCGAAGATGATGCGGTCTTCATCCGGCAGGTTGAGGATCTGCATCAGGGTGTCGATCACCGCATGCCAGTCTCCCGCCCGCTCGCGGGTCATGGTCAGGTTAAAGCTGGGACGGTTGTCGGCGAGAATCACGCCGTTTCGGTCATAGATCAGCCCGCGTTCAGGGGGAATCGGCAATACGTGAACGCGGTTGTTTTCGGAAATGGTCGAGTGATAGGCGAACTCGATGACCTGCAGGAAGTACATCCGGCAGACCAGCGCGATGCTGAGCAGGACCACGAACGCAGCGCAGGCCACCAGACGGTGGTTGACCAGCCGGGTTTCCTTTTCATGGTCTTTTAACGGTATGGGATCGGGCATTTCTACAGCTACTCGGAGAAAAAAGAACGATACAGACGCAACAGGCCCAAGCATGCGGGACGCAAATGGCGTGCACGATACCAAGAAGCGCCACGCACCATGGGCCGTTCTTCATGAAAATCCTGTCATGTTGGCAAAAAGCGACGAGGGGCTTTGGCGGTTCGGCGTGAAAACAGGTGAGAAATCGATGAATTTTTTATTGCGAGAAACGGATCAATGCCAACACTGAGCGAGGATCACCTAATCCATTGAAAAGCAGATCAGATTGCACCGCTTCAGGCCCCCATAGGACCCAGCACAGAACAACGCCACTAGCACAGCCCTTCCAGCGATCTAGCACATCTGCACCCTGATTACTCGGCGATCAGGGCACGAAATGGCAAAAAACGCACTGTTACCAAAACGGTAACAGTCATTTACCGTTTTCAGGGGATGCAACAACCGGCAACACATCTATGATTGCGCTTCGCGTGGAAGAGATGACCAGCCAGTTATGGCACTTCCCCGCCTAGCGTGCACGTTTTGCCCGCTGGCTTGCCAGAGACCCGATGTCACACCCGCCGCAACGCCTGCTCGACACGTTGAGCTGTCGAGTCAAACCGTGAAACACACTTACGACACCGCCTGTTCGCGGACCATGCTGGCCATGGCCCTTGAACAGGCGTGTTCGCAGGAGCCTTGAATGACAGAGAAATCCAGAGGCCTGACCCGCCGCCAGTTGCTGAAGTCCGGAGCGACCACCTTGGCCGTCGGCGCCGCCGCAACGGCCAAGGCCGCCACCGTCGTTGGCGTTCCAGAGTGGGTTCCGTTCGACCACAACGGCCCGATGCACTACGACACGCCCGGCTGGCAGTTTTTCAGCGCCTTTGAGGCGAGCGCAGTAGAAGCCATCGTTGCGCGCCTGATTCCCGCCGATGACCTCAGTGTCAGTGGCAAGGACGCCGGTTGCGCGGTGTTCATCGACCGCCAATTGGCCGGTGAATACGGCACCTTCAGCCGTCTGTACATGCAGGGCCCGTTCGAAAAAGGCACGCCAATGCAGGGCGATCAGTCCGAGTTCGTGCCGCGCGATCGCTACCGTCTGGGCCTGGCCGGCCTGGAGGCCTACTGCCAGAAGCAGTTCCAGAAAAGCTTCGCCGCCCTGGCCCCCGAAGAGCAGGACAACGTGCTGACCGGTCTTGAAAAGGGCGACATCGCCCTGGACGGCATCGACGCCAAGCTGTTCTTCCAGCAAGTGCTGGGCAACACCATGGAAGGTTTTTTTGCCGACCCGGTCTACGGCGGCAACCGCGACATGGTGTCGTGGAAAATGATCGGCTTCCCCGGCGCGCGTTACGACTACCGCCCCTACATCGCCCAGCACAACCAGAAGCTGAACCTGGTGCCGCTGTCCATTTCCGGCAGCACCGCCTGGACCAAGAAGGGTTAATTCGACATGGCCAAAAAATTACCTTCCACCGATGTCGTGGTTGTCGGCCTCGGCTGGGCCGGCTCCATCATCGCCAACGAGCTGGCCGATGAGGGACTGAAAATCATCGGTTTCGAACGCGGCCCATGGCGCGACACCGCGGCAGACTTCAATGTCGCGTCCGCGGCAGATGAACTGCGCTACAACCGCCGTCAGGACCTGATGCTCAGAACGCGGCAGAACACCACGACCATCCGCAACAGCATCAATGAGACAGCGCTACCCATGCGCAGCTGGGGATCGTTTCACCCCGGTAACGGCACTGGCGGCGCGGGCAATCACTGGGCAGGCATTACCTTCCGCTTCCAGCCCCACGAATTCCGTCTGCACAGCTACCTCACCGAGCGTTATGGCAAAGAAATTTCGCCGGAACTGACCCTGCAGGACTGGGGCACCGACTGGGAGGAAATGGAGCCGTTCTACACCAAGTTCGACCGTTTGGCGGGTGTCTCGGGTAAGGCTGGCAACATCAAGGGCGTGATCCAGGAAGGCGGCAACACCTTCGAAGGCGCGCGTTCGGAGGAATACCCCAACCCGCCGACCGAGCAGACTTACGCGCCGACGCTGTTTGCCGAAGCCGCGAAAAACCTCGGCTACAAGCCGTTCCCGGTGCCGTCTGCACTGGTCTCCAAGCCGTACGTCAACTCCTTGGGCGTGGCCATGGGCCCGTGCACGTATTGCGGGTTCTGCACCAACTACGGCTGCGCCAACTACTCCAAGGCCAGCGCCATCACCACTGTTCTGCCGGTACTGATCCGCAAGCCGAACTTCACGGCCATGACCAACTGCGAGGTCCTGCGCGTGACCATGGACAGCAGCGGCAAGCGCGCCACGGGCATCGTCTACATGGACGCCAACGGCGAAGAATGGGAACAACCTGCCGAATTGGTGGTGGTCAGTGCGTTCATCTTCGAGAACGTGCGTCTGATGCTGCTCTCCGGCGTCGGTCAGCCTTACGACCCGGTCACCAACACTGGCACCACGGGCCGCAACTACGCCTACCAGACCGCCAATAGCGTGCGGATGTTCTTCGATGACAAGAACTTCAACCCGTTCATCGGCGGCGGCGCCATCGGCATGGGCATCGACGAGTTCAATAACGACAACTTCGACCATTCGGGTCTGGGCTTCGTCGGCGGCGGCAGCACCCGGGTTACGCCCATCGGGGCCGCGCCCATCGACTCGCGCCCGCTCCCGCCCGGCACTCCGGCCTGGGGTTCGGAATGGAAAAAAGCGACGGTCAAGAACTACGCCGCCAACATGTCCATCGGCTGTGAAGCAAGCAGTTACGCCACCCGCACCAACTACCTGTCGCTGGATCCGACCTACAAGGATCCGCTGGGCCGTCCGCTTTTGCGCATCACCTTCGACTTCCCCGAGAACGACCGCAAGATGGCCGCGTACGTCACCGGCAAGGTCGCGGAAATCGCCAAGAGCATGAACCCGCGGCAGATGGTGCCCAGCTCTCAGCAGGGCCACTGGAACAGCGCGCCGTACCAGTCTTCGCATATCGTCGGCGGCTTCATCATGGGCGCCGATCCGAAGAACAGCTCGGTGAACAAATACCTGCAAGTGTGGGGCGTACCGAACCTGTTCGTGGTCGGCTCCTCGGCCTTCCCGCAGAACCCTGGCTACAACCCGACCGGCACCGTGGCGGCGCTGGCCTTCAAAGCGGCGGACGCCATCCGCACCCGCTACCTCAAGCGTCCAGGGGAGATGATCAGCGTATGAAGACTCTTCTGACTGTTTGTGCGGGCGTCATCGGACTCTCCGTATCCATGGCTCATGCAGCCACTGGCGCCGATTCCTACAACATCGTCGAAAAAGGCCGCTACCTGACCACCGTTGGCGACTGCACGGCGTGCCACACCCTGCCGGGCAAACCGCTGTTTTCCGGCGGTGTGATTCTCGACACCCCGTTCGGCAAACTGGCGGGCGCCAACATCACCCCGGACCCGGTCACCGGCATTGGGCGCTGGAGTTTCGAAGACTTCCAGAACGCCATGTCCAAGGGCCACGGTCTGGATGGCAAACGCCTGTATGGCGCGATGCCGTTCACGGCCTACACCAAGGTCAAGCGTGAAGACAACCTGGCCATTTTCGCCTACCTGAAAACCGTCGATCCGGTGGACAACAAGGTCGAAACCAACCAGTTGCCCTTCCCGTTCAACGTGCGCACCAGCCTGATCGGCTGGAACCTGATCAACTTCAAGGAGGGCGAATTCAAGGCCGATCCGCAGAAGTCCGAGCAGTGGAACCGCGGCGCCTATCTGGTCGAAGGCCTGGGCCATTGCGGCACTTGCCACACCCCGAAAAACCTCATCGGCGGTGACAAGAACGATCAATTCCTCACCGGCGCCAACCTGCAGAACTGGGTTGCGCCGAATATCACCTCCACCGGCACTGACGGCCTTGGGGCGTGGAATGAGGACGACATCGTCAAGTACCTGAAGACCGGCGCCAACCGCTTCGACATCGCTTCCGGCCCCATGGCCGAGGAAGTCGAGCACTCGTCGCAGCACTGGACCGACCAGGACCTGATGGCCGTCGCTGTCTACCTGAAGGATGGCGCCAAGCCCGTGGAAGCCGTCAGACCGCTGGCTGCCAACGACCCGGCGATGGTCACCGGCAAGGCGATCTACGCTGACCGCTGCTCGGCCTGTCACACGCCGAACGGGGAAGGCGCTACCAACCTGTTCCCGAAACTGGCCATGGCCCCGCTAATCAACAGCAACGACCCGTCGTCGCTGATTCGCGTGGTGCTGGCCGGCAGCCGTGCGGGCGCCACCGACGCGGCGCCCACCGCGCCGGCCATGCCTGCATTTGGCTGGAACCTGTCGGATGAAAACGTCGCCGACGTGCTCACCTATGTGCGTAACACTTGGGGCAACGCCGCGCCTGCGGTGTCCAGCGCCAGTGTGAAGGACGTGCGTGAGGCGTTGACGCCGAAGTAAGCGTCGACGCATTTGGCGGTACAAAAAATGCCTGGCTCCCGTCATGGGGTCAGGCATTTTTATCGTGATCGACCAGAACGCTTCACCCGAACACAGGCTGCAATCCGCCCAAGCCCTTGGCGATAATGTTTGCTGACGCTTGTACGATGTCCTATCACAAGGTATTACTGGCGACCCGTAAAAAAATAATTCAACGGAGATCGCTACATGGATTCGACCCCTTCCGACGTGCCTGAAGGCAACAGTCGCAGAACCTTCCTGAAACACTCCTTCGCCGTTTCAGCCACCCTGGCCACCCTGGGTAGCGCCGCCCTGCCCCGACTCGCCGCTGCAGCCGAGCCTCTGAGCCAACGCTACCCAGACCCGCTGATTCACATCCTCGACGACAGCTTTCTCGATCTGCGCATCTTCAACGCCAGCGTGGAAAAGCTCGCCACCGGCATGCGCTGGGCCGAAGGGCCGGTGTGGGTGGGCGATGGCCGTTACCTGCTGGTCAGCGACATCCCCAACAACCGCATCATGCGCTGGGACGAAATCACCGACACCTTTTCGGTCTATCGCGAACACTCCAACTTTTCCAACGGCATGTGCCGCGATCGCCAGGGCCGACTGCTGGTGTGTGAAGGCTCGACCACCAGCAACGAAGGCCGCCGCATCACCCGAACCGAACCCAACGGTACCGTCACCGTGCTGGCCGACAGCTTCGAGGGCAAATCCTTCAACTCACCCAACGACATCGTCTGCAAACGCGACGGCTCGATCTGGTTCAGCGATCCACCTTTCCAGACCGGCAACAACTACGAAGGCCACAAAATCACGCCGGCCCAGCCGCACGCGGTGTACCGCATCGATGGCGAAAGCCTGAAGGTCACCCGGGTGATCGACGACCTCAACGGCCCTAACGGGCTGTGCTTCTCCCCTGACGAAAAAATTCTGTACGTGGTTGAAGGGCGCGCCAAGCCCAACCGGCTGGTCTGGGCGATCGCCGTCAATGACGACGGCACCCTTGGCGCCCGCCGCAAGCACATCGAAGGGCTGGACTACGCCGCCCTCGACGGCATGAAATGCGACGAAGCCGGCAACTTGTGGTGTGGCTGGGGTGGCAACGGCGACCCGAAAGCCGACCTGGAGAAACTCGACGGCGTGCGCGTCTTCAACCCACAGGGCAAGGCGATCGGCCATATTTCGTTGCCTGAACGCTGCCCGAACCTGTGCTTCGGCGGGCGTGAGGGCAACAGGCTGTTCATGGCCAGCAGCCATTCGGTCTATTCGCTGTTCGTCAACACCCGCGGCGCCACATTCGCCTGACGGGATCAGGCTCGGCACATCGCAGGATGTGTCGAGTCAACGCCATCACCCCCGCCGAATTCGGCGTGCCAGTGCGGAATTTTCGGGCGTCCCTGCACACTCAAGCAGCTGAGCGACGCAGGCAGCACTCGAACGCCCCGCGCCGCCCTGATCCCTGATCCCCTGATCACGAAATGTCCGCCGTTTCCGCGGCTCGCGCTTCTCGGGTTTCCATGATGCGTGGCAGGTTGCGCTCGATCCAGGTGGTCAGCCCGTCGACCAGCAGGGCCACTTCCTCACCCATCGGCGTCAAGGTGTACTCGACATGGGGCGGGACGACAGGCAAGGCCTTACGGTCGATAAAGCCGTCCTGCTCAAGACTCTGCAAAGTTTGCGACAGCATCTTCTCGCTGACCCCGCCGATCTTGCGACGCAGCTCGCTGAAGCGATGCATGCCATCCAGCAACACCACCAGCACTAACACGCCCCAGCGGCTACAGACGTGATTGAGGATTTCCCGCGAGGGACAATCCCGCGCCAGCACTTCACCCATGCGAATGCGTTCGAGCAGCGAGACATTTTCAGCGGAGGGAACAGAACCATCGGTCATGACACTTACCTTTTTGTACGTACTTACGAAAGGTTAGCATGATCTCTATGCTGGGCACACATTCAACCCTATCGAAGGAAATCATCATGCTCGTCATCACCGGTGCATCGGGTCAGTTGGGCCGCCTGGTTATTGAACACCTGCTCAAAAGCGTTCCCGCATCGAACATCGTCGCTGCCGTGCGCAGCCCTGAGAAAGCCGCCGACCTCGCCGCCCTGGGCGTGCAGCCGACTACGCCCAGCCAGCCACCCTGGACAGCGCCTTCGCCGGTGCCGAGAAGGTCCTGCTGATTTCCTCCAGCGAAGTCGGTCAGCGCGTCGCCCAGCACAAGGCGGTGATCGACGCCGCCAAGCGTGCAGGCGTAAAACTGCTGGGCTACACCAGCGTGCTGCATGCCGACACCTCGCTGCTGGGCCTGGCCGAAGAACATCGCCAGACCGAAGTGGCCCTCGCCGAATCCGGCGTGCCGTCGGTGGTGTTGCGCAATGGCTGGTACAACGAAAACTACACTGCCGGCATTCAAGGGGACTTGGCCCATGGCGCGCATTTTGGCAGTGCCGGCGAAGGCCGCATCAGCTCCGCCGCCCGCGACGACTATGCAGCCGCTGCCGCTGCCGTGCTGACCGCCAGCGAACCCCAGGCGGGCAAGGTCTTCGAACTGGCTGGCGATACGGCCTACACACTGAGCGAGTTCGCGGCCGAAGTCGCGCGCCAGTCGGGCAAACCGGTGGTCTACACCGATTTGCCGGAAGCCGATTACAAAGGCGCGCTGCTGAACGCCGGGCTGCCCGAGTTCGTCGCCGAGCTGCTGGCCAACTCCGATGCGGCAGCAGCCAAAGGCGCCTTGTTCGATGATGAGCGTCAGCTGAGCACGCTGATTGGCCGCGCGACGACGCCGCTGGCGGTGAGTGTGACCGCTGCCTTGAAGCAGTAACGCCTGGTGTAGCAGCACGGCTTGCCGGCGGTGGCATTTTTGACGCCACCCTCGGCACGTCGTGAAGCATCCGCCCCTGAACCGCTCTGGCTCAAGGCTTTGCAACATCAAAATCTCGCGTCAAAGGCGAGAAAGGTTGGACGCTAACGATTGGCGACTTTACTCTTTGCCGCTTGTTTCAACGCGCCTGTTTGAAGTTCCTCTTCAAAGAGTCCTTTCGAAATAAGTCTGAGCCGAGATTCGATGTCTTCCGTTTTGAACGTGCTGTTGCCCATCTTCGCCCTGATTCTGGTCGGCTACCTGTGTCGCCGCACCAACCGCCTCGGCCCCAGCGCCGCATCGGAAATCAACCGCATGGTGGTTTGGCTGTGCCTGCCTGCGCTGCTGTTCACGGCCACGGCAACGGCGACCTGGGAGCAGATCTGGCATCCCGGTTTTGTCGCGGTATTCACCTTGTCGACCCTGGCGATGTTCGTCGTCACCCTGCTGGTGCGACGCAAAAAGGCTGGGCATTTCGCCGACGCCAGCATCGATGCTTTGAGTGCGTCCTACGCCAACACCGGCTACATCGGCATTCCTCTGTGCGTGATGGTGCTCGGCCAGAGCGGTCTGGAACCTGCGCTGATCGCGTCTTTATTAGTGGTCTGCGTGCTGTTCGGCATCGCCCTGGTCTGTATCGAAATCGGTCTGCAGAGTGAAGCCCATATACACCGTATCGTGTTCAAGGTGTTGACCGCATTGGCGAAAAATCCTTTGGTGGTGTCGCCGATTCTGGGTGCCTGCTGGGCGTCGACCGGCATCCCGCTGCCCGGTGCGCTGGACAAGTTTCTGAGCCTGCTGGGCGCTGCAACCACGCCCTGTGCGCTGATTTCTCTGGGGCTGTTCCTCGCCCACAAACAACAAGGCCCGCGCCATGGCACGAGCCTTCTTGTGCTGATCAAGCTGATCGCTCACCCGCTGTTGACCTGGTTCCTCGCGTTCAAGGTGTTCCACTTGCCGCCACTGTGGGCCAACAGCGCGCTGTTACTCAGCGCCCTGCCCACCGGCACCGGGCCGTTCATGCTGGCCGAGTACTACAAACGCGAGGCGTCAGTGGTGTCGAGCACTATCCTGATCTCGACGCTGGGCTCACTGGTGACCCTGTCCCTGTGCATTTACTACATCAATAGTTGATAGATCAGCAGCTTTTTCAGACTTTTCGGACGCACCTGTCAGACGAACATCCCGCCTGACGCCTCGATACGCTGGGCTGTGATCCAGCGCCCGCCATCCCCCAGCAACATCGCAATCGCCGCGCCAATGTCGTCCGGCAGGCCGGCGCGGCCCAAGGCCGTATTGGCCGACACCCAGGCGTTGACATCGGCGTTGTCGCGCACCGTGCCGCCCCCAAAATCGGTCTCGATAGCGCCAGGGGCCAAGGCGTTCACGGTGATGCCACGAGGACCGAGTTCGTTGGCCAGGTAACGGGTCCAGACCTCGATCGCGCCTTTCATCGACGCATACGCGGCATAGCCCACGGGCGAGAAACGCGCCAGCCCCGAGGAAAGGTTGACGATGCGCCCGCCGTCGGCAATCAACGGCAGCAGGGTCTGGGTCAGGAAGAACGGCCCTTTGAAGTGCACTTTCATCAGTTGATCGAACTGCGCTTCAGTCGTATCTGCACAGCTGGCGTACATGCCGACGCCCGCGTTGTTCACCAAGAAATCCACGCGCTCGGTCTTGAAATACGCACTCAGCAATGCCGACACCTGCGTGGCGAATGCTTCGAATCGACTGCTATCGCCGACGTCCAGCTGCAGCATTTTTGCCTTGCCGCCCAGCGCTTCGATCTCGGAAACGACGCGTTGTGCCTCGTCTTCACGGCTGTGATAGGTGCCGATAACGTCGATGCCCAGGCGAGCCAGGTGCAGGGCGGTGCTCTTGCCCAGGCCGCGGCTGGCGCCGGTGATAATCGCAATTTTGTTGCTCATGGGTATTCCCTCGATTGACGGTATGCAGTCAGTGGGGCCACTGTATTGTTCGGCACAGGTCGGGATAAACCGGCAACACTCGACAGCACTTTTCGCTTTCAACGAACAATCTTTGGTGAGCCATGAACAAACTCGACCTGCTCAAGACCTTCGTCCGGGTCGCCGAGCTTTCCAGCTTCACCCTGGCCAGCGACGCACTGGGCCTGCCGCGCTCGACAGTCTCCGAGCAGATTCGCGCGTTGGAACAACTCCTTGACACGCGCCTGTTGCAGCGCACCACGCGCAAGGTCCAGGCCACCCCGGACGGTCAGGCGCTGTATGAGCGCAGCAAGGATCTGCTGGCGCAAATGGACGAGCTGGAGAGCCTGTTTCGCCAGGACGATACGGCGATCAGCGGGCGCCTGCGGGTCGACATGCCCACGGCTGTGGCGCGTCGTCTGGTGATACCGCGACTCAGCGAATTTCTTGACCGCTACCCGCGCATCGAGGTGGAAATCAGCAGCACGGACCGGCGTGTCGACCTGGTTCGCGAAGGTTTCGATTGCGTGATGCGGGTCGGTGAACTACCCGACACCTCGCTGGTGGCCAGAAGCATCGGTCAGATGCGTATGATCAACTGCGTCAGCGCAGGCTACGCCGAGCGCTTTGGCATCCCGCAGACCCTTGAGGACCTCCAGCAGCATCGACTGGTCAATTACGTGTCGGCGTTCGGCGCGGCCAATGCCATGTTCGAATACAGCCGCGACGGCAAGGATCACCAGATTGCGATGCCTTGCAGCGTGACGGTCAACTACATCGAGGCCTATGAGGCGGCCTGCCTCGGCGGGCTGGGCATCGTGCAGTTGCCTTGCCTGTCCCATGACTATCAGTTGCGACGTGGCGAACTGATCGAAGTGCTACCCGATTATCGGCCCGCGCCAATGCCGGTTTCACTGCTCTACGCCCACCGCCGCCACCTCCCGCAGCGGTGCCGGGTGTTCATGGACTGGATGGCGCGACTGCTTCTGGAATACGGGGTGACGCCCTGAGTGAACCGCTGCTGAAAAAAATCTTCAGGCGGGTGTAACCGATCTTCAACTGGCAGCGAACTATCTCTCGGATCTGGCGCACAGCACACCCTCGAGCTGATGCGCCAGCCTCACTCAATCAGGTCACTGGAGATACACCATGAAACACATCCAACTCGCTGCTGTTGCTCTGGCTTTCGCTTCCATCGCCACCGGTGTCAACGCCGCTGAAACCAGCAACGCACCGGCCATGGAAAAATGCTACGGCGTGTCGCTGGCCGGCAAGAACGATTGCAAAGCCGGCGCCGGTACCACCTGTGCAGGCACCTCCAAAACCGACTACCAGGGCAACGCCTGGAAAAGCGTCCCCGCCGGCACCTGCACCTCCATCAAGACCCCTCACGGCACCGGCTCCCTGACCCCGATGTAAGCCAGGTCAATCGCAACACGGTAATAACCACCGCAAAGGCAGACGTCGATCATGAACACATCGCCAACCCTGGGTGCCGGACTGGGCCTGAAGGCCGACCACTACGAAGCTGCGTACGATTGCGCAGCGACGGGGTTGTGGTTCGAAGTCCATCCGGAAAACTACATGATCGACGGCGGCCCTCGCCTGGCGTGGCTGGAAAGGGTCGGCAGCCGTCATCCGCTTTCGTTGCATGGTGTTTCGTTGTCACTGGCCGCCGATTGCCCGCCAGACACCGAACACCTCAAGCGGTTGAAGGCGCTCATCGACCGGGTTCAGCCAGCCCTCGTTTCCGAACACCTCGCCTGGTCCACCTGGCGGGGTCAATATCACCCTGATCTGCTGCCCTTCCCGCGCACCGAGGAAGCCTTGCAGCGCATCACCGACAACATTCAACGCACCCAGGATTTTCTTGGGCGACGCATCGCCATCGAAAATCCCAGTCACTACGTGCGCCTGAACGACCACACCTTCAGCGAAATCGATTTCCTTAGTGAACTCAGCCAGCGGACGGGTTGCGGCCTGCTGTTGGACATCAACAACGTGTTTCTCAGCGCCCACAACATGGGCTATGACGCCAACACGTATGTCGACGCGTTTCCCGGCAGTGCGATTCTGGAAATCCATCTGGCCGGGCACAGCGCCGACCCTGGCGGAACGCCATTATTGATCGACACCCACGATGCACCGATTGCCGAGGACGTCTGGGCGCTCTATCAGCGACTCATCCAACGGGTCGGCCACCGACCAACGCTGATCGAGCGAGACGACAATCTGCCGACCTTCGCCGAGCTGCTGCTGGAGCGAGACCGGGTGCAGTCGCTGCTGGAGCGCGTGTCATGAAACTGCGCAACTTTCAGAATGCCTTCATCGACGCCCTGTATGACGTAAAGTCACCGTTCCTGCGCGCGGTCAGCACGCAGCCCGGTTTTTCGGTATATCGCAATACGGTGAGGAAAGGCGCGGTGGATGCCTTGCGGGCCAACTTTCCGAGCGTCGAACGCCTCGTCGGCACTGAATGGTTCGTGGCTGCCGCGACCCTTTATGCACATCGGTCGCCCCCCGTCGATGCACGCCTGATTTATCACGGCGCAGGGTTTGCGGAATTTCTCGATCACTTCGAACACGCACAAAACCTGCCGTATCTGGGCAACGTGGCGCGGCTCGACAGGCTGTGGGGCATCTGCCACACCGCAGCCGACGAGCCCGGCATAGACATCAACCAAATCGCCAGCATCCCCCCTGAACAATTGGCAACATTGCACCTCAAGCCGCGCGCGGCAGCTCGTTGGTTGTGGTTCGCCGATCAGCCGGTGTTCAGCATCTGGCATCACAACCGCCTGGCGCTGGACATGCCTGGACAACTCGACTGGCAAGGGGAAGGTGCGCTGCTGGTGCGCAGTGCAGGCGTCGTCGGCTGGCAGCCACTGGACGTCGGCGGCTGTGGGTTTCTGGATGCCTGCGCCGCTGGCAGACCGCTGGCCGAGGCCGCTCAACACGCCAGCGACCTTCAGCCCTCGCTGGATATTCCCCAATTGCTTACTCGACTGGTCGGCGCCGATGTCTTCGCCGCGCACGAACTTTCATGATCCACTGGAGAACGTCATGGACACATTGCACGCCCCCCCTCTGCCCCGTTCCGGCCTTCGTTCGGGCTGGAACCGTCTGGCCGAGCGCCTGACGCTGCTGCTCAACGATTCGCTGCTGTCGCTGGTCGCGCGCATCGCCATTGCCGGGATTTTCCTGATGTCCGGAAGGACCAAGGTCGAAGGTTTTCTGACAATCACCGACAGTACGTACTACTTGTTCAGCAATGAATACAAAGTCCCGTTGATTGCGCCGGAAATCGCTGCACACATGGCCACCTACGCCGAGCATCTGTTTCCGGCATTGCTGATTCTGGGGCTGTTTTCGCGACTGTCCGCACTGGCCCTGCTTGGCATGACGCTGGTGATCGAAGTGTTCGTCTACCCGGATGCCTGGGTCACTCACCTGAGCTGGGCGGGGTTATTGCTGGTCATCCTGGCCAAGGGTGCGGGCAAGCTGTCGCTTGATCACAGGTTGGGAATTCGCTGAACTCCCGCAGCATGAGTCAATATTTGTGGGAGTGAGGTTGCTTGTCAAATGCCTACGGGGCGCCTTGCGCCCTACACCTTTGCCCCAGGGGATTGCGGTACTCGCGTCAGCCAAGCTATATGTACGCCAGTCCGATAGCTCTGCATGAGTCTGTGAGGTGGCCGTGCTTCCAGAAACGACAACCGCGAGTGTGGCCCGCAGGAGACTTTTTCGTCTGAGAGGAAGAATCGGACTTTGTTTCGTAGCGCTCTTGTCCATGATCGCGGGAATGACCGACGCGATAGGATTTGTGGTCATGGGGGATTTTGTGTCTTTCATGAGCGGCAACACCACGCGGCTTGCAGTCTCGATAGGCGCTGGAAACCACGCGCTAGCGATACATATCTGCATGCTCATAGCAGCCTTCGTGGTTGGAAACGCAGTGGGGGTTTTAGCCGCACGGTTTTCCAGACGACGCGCCTGGCCACTGCTTATGTTTATTGGTGTCATGCTCTGTGCGTGTGCAATCAATGACCCAGTTCCGGCCGCTTTCGTTCTGGCGGTCATTGCGATGGGCATGATCAACGCCGTGGTCGAGGAAGTGAACGGACTTCCCATAGGCCTCACCTATGTCACCGGCGCCCTTTCCAGATTCGGTCGTGGTCTGGGCCGCTGGTTGTTGGGCGAGCGCCGCAATGGGTGGCGCGTGCAACTTATTCCCTGGAGCGGCATGCTGATCGGGGCCATTGCTGGAGGACTGTTGGCTCAGTCGTTCGGAATCAAGGCCATGGCAGTAAGCGGCGTGTCCACACTTGTGTTGGCCGCCGTATCGGCGAGCATACCTCGCAAATGGCAGCTCAGCTTCATGCCTCGCTGACGACGCATGAGCCGTCAATCAGCAAACCGGCGCCTGCCTGTGCATCCTCCTCCCGTCACCTGGCATGAAAAACCGCCCGCGGGCGGTTTATCGTGATCCCAAATCAAACGGCAACCTGGGGTCGAGTGAACACAGCTTCTTCATGCGAGTGATCGTAATGCCACTGGAATATGCTCGCCACAAGCTTTGCAAACATCACAAGCACATCGATCGCCTGCCCGTCCTGCAACCGGTCTGCCTCAGGATCCAGGACGCACAGAGAGCCGAACAGGCTGTTGTCTCTGAGAAAAATCGGGATCGAGATCGAGCTTTCAAAACCAAATCGCTCGGCGGCGACATTGCCTCTATGCACCGGGCTCTGACTGACGCAGCCCACTACCAGGCTCGACGGGTTAGCTAGCAGGTTACTGCACATGGAGTGTTCAAGAGGAAATTGCTCGCCGTCTTTAATGCCCAGGCAGATCTCGTCGTTCACGCTGCACGCGACCCAGTCTTTCTCGCAGAACTTGACGATGGCGGCGAAGCGCAAGCCTGTGACTCGTACGATCAGCTTCAAGATGTTGGTTGTGGCCTCAATTTCGGCGATAGCGTTGAGCTCTTCCACCGAAAGCCCGGAGTTTGACGGTTGATTCACGCGGAGGACCTCGATCCTATAACGCCGTCGTGAATTCTTGACGGCTGCAAAGGCGGTATATCAGAAGGTCTCACCGCTAGCAATGAGCCACCGCCCGATTGAGATGACCGGTCTGCGCTGCATTCTGCGAGCGTCTGAGTAGAGGAGAATTCAGCCGACGGGCCGTTCAATATCTGATTCTGCCAGTACCGACGCTCAGAGCTGTTCATCAAGCGCACCTCAATTGAGCTCGGCAACCACGGCATCGAAGAATGCCAGCGGTGCGATGAGATTCCTGCGCAAAGGCTTGGGCTGATCGCCGAAAGTCACGATGACCACCTTGTGCGCGGGGTTGATGTAGATGTTCTGTCCCTGCATGCCGACGGCCGAATAAGCGCCGTCCTTGATCGAGGCATCGGTTCGGCCCGGCCACCACATGTAGCCGTAGTTCAGCGCGTTGCCATCCTTGAGGGTCTTGGGCGAGGTCGCCTCGTTGACCCAGCCTTGGGGCAGGATCGATTTGCCAGCGATCTTGCCGCCATTCATGAAAAACAGCCCGAAACGCCCGAAATCTTGCAACGTGGCGCTGATGCCGCTGCCGCCGATTTCCATGCCCTCAGGGGAGTCCAGCCACCATTTGGCGTCGTGTTCCATGCCAAAAGGTTGCCAGATTTTCTGGTCCAGATAATCGGCGAGCGGCATTTTCACTGCGTTGCGGATCGCTTCGGCCAGCACCTGGGTCTCGCCAGTGCTGTAGTTGTTCACCGTGCCGGGCTCGGCGGCCTTGGGTCGGCCGGCCATCAGCGTCATGGTCGCGCCTGGCGTCTGGGACATCTGCGCACGGAGCAGCGCGCGACGGTCGGAGTTCGGGTCGGTGAAGGCCTCGCTCCACTTCACTCCGGAGGCCATCATCATCACGTTACGCAGGGTCACGCCCTCGTAGGCGCTGCCCTTGAGGGTTGGAACGTAGTCGACCACCGGATCGTCAAGGCTCTTGATCGCCCCGTCGTGCAAGGCAGCTGCAGCCAGGGTCGAGGTGATGGATTTGGCCATCGACATGGACATCCAGCGGGTCTTCTCGGTGTTGCCGCGCTGATAGGTTTCGTAGGCGATCTTGCCGTCCTTGATCACCAGCATGGCGGTGACGCTGTCCACGGCGATGTAATCGAACAGGTCGTATTTCTTGCCTTCGTAGGTGAAGTGCACGTTTTCCAGCTGTTTGTGCGCTTTGGGCAAGACGTAAGGGTGACGACTGCCTTCGATGGTTCGCGTCGGGAACAGCCGGTCGATGTTGCGGTAAGTGCTGACCGCGAGGTCCGGGAGCATGGTGCCTTCGTAGATCTGCTCGACCGTGCCGATGGGTTCGTGAGCATGGGGGTATTCGTAGTCATCGAACGCCCAGGCTTCCGGGACGGCGCCGAGGGCGAACATCCCGAGGGATAAGCTCAGAGGCTGGATGCGTCGGAAGGGTCGGGACGCCGCTCGTGCAAACATAAAACATCCTTGCTTTTGCATGGAAATCCGGACGACTGCCTGTTTGGCACTCGATTCACCGAAGGCGGTTTAACATGGTTTGCCAGCAGGATTCCAGAGTTTGGGCAGGGTGCAAGGGTGTTACAGGTTCAGCGTCGAACAGGTTCCCAGCTGACCTTGCCCCGCACCGCCCGCCCCCGCGTCGCCAGGCAGTAATACAGCGGGCAGGTCACCAGCAGCCCCACCAACCACGACAGGTCCACCCCTTCCAGATAATTGGCATACGGCCCCACATACAGCGACGTGTTTGCAAACGGCAGCTGCATAACGATGCCGATGAAATACGCCACAATCGCGTGCAGGTTGAAGCGCCCGTAGATGCCGCCATCGGCGCTGAAGATCGAGGCGATGTCGTAGCTGCCGCGTTTGATCAGGTAGAAGTCGATGAGGTTGATCGAAGCCCATGGCACCAGCACGATCAGCAGGGTCAGGATCAGGCCGATGAACTCCTTGATGAAATCCCCGGACGCGCCCACCGCCGTGATGCAGCAACCTGCCAGGATTACGCTGGCGAGGATCACCCGCACCTTGATGCTCGGCGTCCAGCCGCCGGCAAAGGTCTGGATCGAGGTGACGATGGACAACACCGCGCCGTACAGGTTGAGCGCGTTATGGCTGATGATGTTGAGCAGGAACAGCAGCATCAAGATCGGCCCGAGCACGCCTGTGGACTGCTTCACCGCCGCCATCGCCTCAGTGCCTTCAGGGGTCGCCAATACCGCCACTGCACCGAAGCTGAATGACAGGATCGTGCCCAGTGTGGCGCCGAAGTACGTCGCCCAGAAGGGCTTGGCGATGCCGATATCACTTGGCAGGTAGCGCGAATAATCGGACACGTAGGGTGAAAAGCTGATCTGCCAGATAATGCCCAGGCAAATCGTCGCCAGCCAGCCGGGCAGGTTGAAGCTGCCACGGCTGAAGAAATCCAGCGGTAAATCCTGACTGAAGATCATGGCGAAACCAGCCAGCAGTGCCGCGCCCATGACCCAGGTGCCAATGCGATTGAGGGTGTGAATGAAGCGGTAACCGATCACGCCGATGGCCGTGGCGCTCAGGGCGCCGATCACCACGCCCACCGGCAGCGGCACGCTTGGCACCATGCCGTGGATCGACTGCCCGGCAAGGACAATGTTGGAGATGAAGAAGCCAACGTAAATCAACGCCGCGAAGAACACGATCAGTAGTGCGCCGTAGCGGCCGAACTGGCCACGGCTCTGCACCATCTGCGGGATGCCCATGCGCGGGCCCTGGGCTGACGCAAGGGCAATCACCACCCCGCCGATCATGTGGCCCAGAGCAATGGCGATCAGGCCCCAGAGCAGGTTGAGATGAAACACCTGAACCACCATCGCCCCGGTGACGATGGGCAACGGCGCGATGTTGGTGCTGAACCACAGGGTGAACAAATCCCGGGCCTTGCCGTGGCGTTCGGCCAGAGGGACGTAATCGACGGTGTGGTTTTCGATCAATGGAGCGGTGTTGCTGCCGTGGGAGCCGGAAGTCGTCATCGTTTCGCCTGAATGCTTGTCTTTGTTTTTGTGTGTCGAGCTTAAACAGGAAGGCGCACTCGCAGGCTCAAGGCCCCGATGCACGCGTTCATCGCCGCAAACACTTCCCTGCACTCACGAGCGACATAACCATATTATGGTATGCCAACAATTTACAACCTTCCTTTGCTAACTTCTGACCGATTGCAAGCCCCAGACAGCAGTGGAAAAACCGGTTCAGCAATCTCTGAAGCGCCGCTGAACAAGGGCTCAAGGGGATGCTTCGGAAATTGCTAGGCGATATCAATGACCGAAAAAACACTTGCAGGATTAGTATTACGGTATACCATCAGACACACAAAACTCATCGCCTTCGGCACCGAACCGCAGAGGTAGCAACATGATCGACGCAACCGCCTATAAGAACGTCCTAGCTTCCTTTCCCTCCGGCGTGACCGTGATCACCACCGTCAACGACGAAGGCGAAGTGGTCGGCCTGACCGCCAGCGCGTTCAGCTCCCTGTCGATGGACCCGCCGCTGGTGCTGTTCTGCCCCAACTACAGCTCCGACTCGTACCCGAGCCTGATCAAGAGCAAACGCTTCGCCATTCATTTGCTGTCCGGCACCCAACAGGCCGAGGCTTATGCCTTCGCCCGCAAAGGCAAGGACAAGGCTGCCGGTATCGAGTGGACGCTGAGCGAACTGGGCAATCCCCTCATCGCCAACGCCACGGCCATCATTGAGTGCGAACTGTGGCGCGAATACGAAGGTGGCGATCACGCGATCATGGTCGGTGCGGTGAAGCACCTGATCGTCCCTGAGCAGCCTGCCAGCCCCATGGTGTATTGCCGCGGAAAAATGGGCGCCCTGCCCGCTCTGGCCTGAAGTTCCTGCTTGAGGGTGGGAACTCCCTTCTACTACGGTATACCGATAAATGCCCGACCGCGGCACTGCCCGCGGCGAGAACAAAACCGAGGTAAGCGTCATGAAATTTTCGTTGTTCGTGCACATGGAACGCTGGGATGAGTCAGTGAGCCACCGACAGTTGTTCGAAGACCTGACCGAGTTGACCCTGATGGCCGAGCAAGGCGGTTTCAGCACGGTGTGGATCGGCGAACACCACGCCATGGAATACACCATTTCCCCAAGCCCGATGCCGCTGCTGGCTTACCTCGCGGCCCGCACCACCACCATTCACTTGGGCGCTGGCACCATTATCGCGCCGTTCTGGCACCCGCTGCGGGTGGCCGGTGAATGCGCCCTGCTCGACGTGATCAGCAACGGGCGCATGGAAGTGGGGCTGGCCCGTGGCGCCTATCAGGTCGAGTTCGACCGCATGGCTGGCGGCATGCCGGCCTCCGAAGGCGGCAAGGCGCTGCGCGAGATGGTGCCAGTGGTCAAGGCGCTGTGGCAGGGAGACTACGCCCACGACGGCGAAATCTGGAAATTCCCCACCTCCACCAGCGTACCGAAGCCGATCAAGACCCCGCCGATGTGGATCGCTGCCCGCGACCCGGACTCACACAATTTCGCGGTCAAAAACGGCTGCAACGTGATGGTCACCCCATTGATGAAGGGCGATGAAGAAGTCGTCGACCTGAAGAACAAGTTCGAAGCCGCGCTGGCCAATAACCCGGACGTCCCGCGCCCGCAACTGATGGTGCTGCGTCACACCCATGTCCACGCCGACAACGACCCGGAAGGCTGGAAAGTCGGCGCCAAGGCCATCGCGAAGTTCTATCGCACCTTCGATGCCTGGTTCGGCAACAAGACCACCCCGGTCAACGGTTTCCTGGCCCCCAGCCCTGAGGAGAAGTTCGCCGAGCGCCCGGAATTCACACTCGACAGCCTGCACAAGACCGCCATGATCGGCACGCCGGAAGAGATCATTCCGCGCATCAAGTACTACCAGGAACTGGGCGTCGACGAGTTCAGTTTCTGGTGCGACAACAGCCTACCCCACGCCGAGAAGAAGAAATCCCTGGAGCTGTTCATCAAGCATGTGGTGCCAGCTTTTCGCTGATTGACCAGCATTCATTGACCGGCAATGAAAACGCCCGGAGCCTTCACAGGCCTCCGGGCGTTTTTTTTGTACGGAGCGGAGTGCGTCTCGCCAATGGCGAACGTCACCCCATCACATTACTTCGGCGCGATCGCGGCATCTACCAGCACCTGGGCTTCAGCCACCAGACGCTTGAGGTGATCTTCGCCTTTGAAGCTTTCGGCGTAGATCTTGTAGATGTCTTCGGTCCCCGAAGGTCGCGCGGCGAACCAGCCGTTTTCGGTCATGACCTTCAGCCCGCCGATCGCCTGATCGTTGCCCGGCGCCTTGCTCAAGATCTGCTCGATCTTCTCGCCCGCCAGCTCCGTGGAGGTGACCTGCTCCGGCGACAGCTTGCTCAGCAGCGCCTTCTGCTCGAAGTTGGCCTTGGCCTCAACCCGAGTGGAAACCGGCTCGCCGAGCTCATCGGTCAGCGCCTTGTACATCTCGCTTGGGTCACGCCCTTTGCGCGCGCGGATTTCAGCAGCGAGCAGCGCCGGGATCAGGCCGTCCTTGTCAGTGGTCCAGACCGAACCGTCGCGACGCAGGAACGACGCACCGGCACTCTCCTCCCCACCAAAGCCCAACGAACCCTCGTACAGGCCCTCGGCGAAGAACTTGAAGCCCACCGGCACTTCATACAGGCGACGGCCCAGACGCTGGGTCACGCGGTCGATCATGCCGCTGCTGACCACGGTCTTGCCGACTGCCGCATCGGCACGCCAGTCTGGACGGTTCTGGAACAGATAATCGATCGACACCGCGAGGTAATTGTTCGGCGCCAGCAGGCCCCCGGTTGGCGTGACGATGCCGTGGCGGTCGTGGTCCGGGTCGCAAGCGAAGGCCACCTGGAAGCGATCCTTCAGGCCAATCAGGCTTTGCATGGCGAAATTGGACGACGGGTCCATGCGGATCTTGCCGTCCCAGTCGACGCTCATGAAGCGGAAGGTCGGGTCGACGAATTTGTTCACCACGTCCAGGTTCAGGCCGTAATGCTCACCGATGGCCGACCAGTAACGCACGCCCGCGCCGCCAAGCGGATCAACGCCCAGGCGCAGGTTGGCGCCACGGATGGCGTCCATGTCGATGACGTTTTTCAGGTCCGCGACGTAGGTGTTGACGTAGTCGTGGCGGTGCGTGGTGTCAGCGCGCAGGGCCTTTTCGTGGGTCATGCGGGTGACGCCGACGATCTTCTCGGCGAGCAATTCGTTGGCCTTGTTCTCGATCCACTTGGTGATGTGCGAATCGGCGGGGCCGCCATTGGTGGGGTTGTATTTGAAGCCGCCGCTTTCCGGCGGATTGTGCGACGGGGTGATGACGATGCCGTCGGCCAGGCCCGAAGTGCGGCCCTTGTTGTAACAGATGATGGCGTGGGAAACGGCCGGGGTTGGCGTGTACTCGTCGCCTTCGGAAATCATCACGTTGACGCCGTTGGCCGCCAGCACTTCCAGCGCCGAAGCGGCAGCGGGCGTGGACAGCGCGTGGGTATCGGCGCCCAGAAACAGCGGACCGTCGATACCGTGGGCCTGGCGATACAGGCAGATGGCCTGACTGATGGCCAGCACGTGCCACTCGTTGAAGCTCAGCTCGAACGAGCTGCCACGGTGGCCGGAGGTACCAAAGGAAACCCGCTGGGTGGCGACCGAGGCATCAGGTTGCCCGGTGTAGTACGCCGTGACCAGACGAGGAAGATCGACCAGCAATTCTGCAGGCGCCAGTTTGCCTGCGAATGGACTGATACTCATGCGAAACCTCCGTGGATGGAAAAACCGTGATTAAAAAAGACACTCGGCGAAATAAAAAACCAGTCGCGCGGCAGTTTACTGGCAGTTGGACCGTCTTGCTCGGCTATCGATCCGTAAACCCTTGAGACAATTATGCCGGGCGCTCTAGAGCTGCCACCAGGCCGGCAAAAGCTGCTGAATCCGACGCTCGGCAAATCGATCGTCGATCAGCATCACCACCCCGCGATCGTCCTGCCCACGAATCACCCTGCCCGCCGCCTGCACCACTTTCTGCATGCCAGGGTAGAGATAGGTGTAGTCGTAACCGGCGCCGAACAACAGGCTCATGCGCTGTTTAAGTTGCTCGTTGATCGGGTTGATCTGTGCCAGACCCAGGGTGGCGATGAACGCGCCGATCAAACGCGCGCCCGGCAGATCGATGCCCTCGCCGAACGCTCCGCCCAGCACGGCAAAACCGATGCCCTGACTCTGGGGAGTGAAACGATCGAGAAACCCCTGACGATCGACCTCCGCCATGCCCCGCGACTGCAGCCAGACAGGCAAGTCAGGGTGGGTCGCGCTCATCAGTTCAGCCACCTGTTGCAGGTAATCGAAGCTGCTGAAGAACGCCAGGTAGTTGCCCGGTCGCGCCTTGAACTGCTCGGCCATCAGCTCGACGATGGGCGCAAGCGACGCCTGCCGATGGGCGTAGCGGGTGGAGATGCGGCTGACGATGTGCACCTCCAGTTGCTCGCGCTGGAACGGCGACTCGACTTCGACCCACACCGTGTTGTCCGGCAGGCCCAGCAGGTCGCGATAAAAGTGCCGGGGGTTGAGCGTTGCGGAAAACATCACCGTGCTGCGTGCCGTGGTCAGCCTGGGGCGAAGAAAACCCGCCGGCACGACATTGCGTAGCGTCAGTTTCGACAGCGCCTTTTTGCCACCCAGCTCGCGCTTGCTGATGTCGAAGAGGAAATGCTCGTCGAACAGCTCGGCGATGCGACCGAACTGTATCGCCTCGAAATAGAAGCTCTGCAGCTCGCCATTGGCGGCGTGCGGGTGATCGTTGAAGTAATCGCCGAACGCCGCGGTGCACAGGTTGAGGCTGGCGAGGAATTGGGTCGGCGTGGCGGCATAGGCCTGATACGGCGCGACCTGCTCTTTGTGCAGGGCATTCCACTCACGATTCACACGTTGCAGGGATTTCTTCAGCGCCTCGGGCGCGCTCTGTCGTACCTGGCTCAGCGTGTATTGATCCAGGCTGGCGCTGTACATCTGCCGCGCCCGCTCGACCATGTTGTGCGCCTCGTCCACCAGCACCGCGACGCGCCACTGGTTGAACTGGCACAACCCGAACAGCAAGGCACTGAGGTCGAAATAATAGTTGTAGTCGGCGATGACCACGTCGGACCAGCGTGCCAGCTCCTGGCTCAGGTAATAAGGGCAGACCTGATGCCGCAGCGCCACCTCGCGCAGCCCGGACTGATCCAGCCACAGGTGAGCGACCGCCTCGCTGCGCGCGGCGGGCAAGCGGTCGTAAAACCCCTTGGCCAGCGGGCAGGAGTCGCCATTGCAGGCATTCGTCGGGAATTCGCAGGCCTTGTCCCGCGCGACCATTTCCAGCACCCGCAGCTTCAGGTGCGGCGCGCTGCGGCCGATCACGCTCAAGGCGTCGAGCGCCAGTTTGCGACCGGGGGTCTTGGCGGTGAGGAAAAACACTTTATCGAGCTTCTGCGTCGGCGCGGCCTTGAGCATCGGGAACACCGTGCCAATGGTCTTGCCGATGCCGGTCGGGGCCTGGGCCATCAAACAACGCCCGGTGCTGACCGCCTTGTAGACCGATTCAGCCAGCACCCGCTGGCCGCTGCGAAATGCGCCATGGGGAAATTTGAGCTCGGTCAGTGCACCGTTGCGCGCCTGAACATGGGCCACTTCCTGGCGCGCCCAATGCAGAAAAATCGAGCATTGCGCCTCGAAAAATAGTTGCAATTGCGCCGCGCTGTGGCGTTCGGTGATCAGGGTTTCCTGCTCGGTAACGATGTTGAAATACACCAGCGCGATGTTCACATCCTCGAGTCGCAGCTGCTGACAGATCAGCCAGCCGTAAACCTTGGCCTGAGCCCAATGCAACTGCCGGTGGTTGGACGGCATCTTGTCCAGGTCGCCGCGATAGGTCTTTACCTCGTCCAGCCGATTGAGCGCGGGGTCATAGCCGTCAGCCCTGCCGCGCACGGTCAGTCCTTGCCAGGTCCCGGATAACGCCAGTTCAGGCTGATAACCCGCCCCGCGCCGCGATGCCACGGTGCGATGGCCGGCAATGCCTTCCTGGGCGGTGGGCGACGGGGTGAAACGCAAATCCAGGTCACCGACCTTGGCCGTGAACTCACACAACGCGCGCACCGCGACGGTGTAGCGGCTGTCGGCGTCGACCAGCGAGAGAGCCTGAGGTTGCTCATCGGGGGCGGGATGGGTCGGGGGAATGGAGGTCACTGCGCAATGGGCCGGGAGTCGAACACTGGACAGGCATACAGATAACAGCTGCATGCCCTGCCTGGCAAACGGAAATGGATCGACGGCCCCGCAGAGCGCTACACCAGCCGCTCCTGCAGCACGGCGTTACGAATCAGCACCATCGTCGATTCGATGTTCTGTTCCCAGTCCGCTGCACCGCTGAGGCACAGGCTCTGCCGATGCAGGCCGCGTACGCTGAACAGCTCGCCCGGCGCGACGACGATGCGTTGCTCAAGCAGGCGCTCGAAGACCCGCCCCATGTCAACGCGATAGCGGCAATCGAGCCACAGCGTCGCCCCGCCACGCGGGCGCTGGAAGCTGAAGTCCTCGCCCAGGTAGTCCTCGACCATCGTCGTCAGGTGATCCATGCGTTCATCCAGACAGCCACGCAGGCCATGCAGGTGCCGATCCAACTGACCCGAACTGTACAAGCGCGCAATGGCCTTCTGGCGCGTGGGCGGCAGACGGAATGAACGCAGCAGCATCTGCTGATGCCACAAGGGACGCGAGTGGCGGCTCAGCAGGTAGCCGAACGGCGCCTCCAAGCCGATGGTCTTGTCGAAAGCGCCAAGGATCAGCAAGCGCTCAGGGTCGATCAGATCGCGCAACGGCACGGCGTTTTCATCGATGCACAATTGGCCATGGCTGTCGTCTTCCAGCACCCACAGGCCATGCCGGTTCAACACTTCGGCCAGCCGCTCGCGCTGCTCCCGGGGCATGACCCGACCGCGCAAAGGCTCCATTCGCGAAGACAGAATCGCCATTTTCACATCGCCGTGCTGCAGCGAAGCGTCAAGTTCGTCCACTTCAATCTCGCCCTCGGCATTCACACACCACTCGATCACGCGAATGCCGAAGGATTGCAGGGTACGCAGCACGCTCCAGCCGCAGGGCGATTCCACCAACACCGTGCAATCGCGCAATTGCAGCGCCTTGATCACGGTTTTCAGCACGCCGGTCTTGTCCGGGCCGATGAACACGTTATCCGGATGCCAGCAATGTTCGGTGGAGGTGGTGTAGTACGCCGCCAGGGCCGAGCGCAGTTCGATGTCGCCAAACGGCTGAAAACGTGGATCGGTCTGACAGGGGTAATGGCGCATCAGATCGCGTTCAAGGTTCAGCAGTGCGCCATCGAGGGACTGCAGCAGCGTCGGCTCATCGGCGCCAATCACGAACATGTCGGCACGCCGTGCACTGGCCTGATAGCGCTCCAGCAAGTCTTCGCCTTCGCACTGAATGTCGGTGCGAGGCTGCGGCAGCGCGTAGTAGCCCGATTTTGGCATCGAGCAGATGCGCCCTTCCTTTTCCAGCAGCGAATAGGCGTTCTGCACCGTCGAGATCGACACCCGCAAACGCCGCGCCAGCAGACGCAAGGACGGCAGCTTCACCGCCGGGCCCTCGGGCAATTCATTGGTCAGCCTCGACAGGTAGCGGTATACCCGCTGATAGGCAAAATCAGACTTGTTATTTTCCATCGGACACACCCCATCCATGCGCAAGTCGCAGGGTCATTGAAAGAAAGGTTCAGCGACCGGAGATCAGCTCTGCCACCGACTCGCCGGTTTGCGAATCGACCGTCATCACCCGTCCCTTGTCCGGATCGCTGGCGCGCACCCGAGCGATGATCGAGCGCTTGTCGTTGAAATCCACGCGCTGGCGGGCGTAGAGGTTCTGCAGGCCTTTGAGGCTCAGACCGCTGACGTCCACCAGCCATTGAATGACTTGATCGGGGGCCGACTCGCCAGACAACGCCCGGTGCAGATCCGCCAGCGCGATCAGCATGCCGGGGTGGCAACAGCGCAAAAATGCTTCAAGCGTCGCGCCGCGGTCGACGAAAGGTGAAAACATCAGGCAGACCAGCTGGGCCTCGCTCAGGCCGAACGCCTCCTGGGCATAGCCTGCTGCCAGCAGCCGACGTTCTTCGAGCTTATCGGGGCTGTCATAGGCGGCCATGGCCTGATTGATCAGGCGCTTGGGCATGCGTTTGCGGCGCATCATGGTGGCGGCCAGTTCCAGGTATTCGCGGATGCCATCGGCGTAGTCGCGACGCTGTACGAACTGCGCCCTGAGCCCGCGCATGTGGGCCATCAGCAAGGGGTTGGCGCAATCGGATTCGCTGAAGCTGAAGGCCAGATCGTCGAATCGAAACCCCATGAAATCGGTCAGCAGCGCCCAGCGTTCCTCCAGGCGGAAGCCGATGAGGTCGGCCACCGTAAGAAACGCCGGGGTCAGAGAGCGATTCGGATAACCCTTGGGCCGCACCCTGAAATCCGCCGGCTGGGCATCCTCCCCATACAACTCCTGATAATAGCTGCGGCCCACCTTGTCGATGGTGCTGAGGGCGGCGCTGAAGCTCAGGCTGTGCCAGCGATCAACCGCCTGCCCGTCTCGCTGGGCCAAGCGCATCACCCAGGTGGCGTATTGTTTCTGCTCCCTGAGCGAATCGCCGCTGAGCACCGCATCCGCCCCATCACCCCAGCACACGGCTCGCCCGAGAAACTCGGCCACGCCCAGGTAGCAACTGTTGCAGAAGGTCGTCCGCGCGTCCCCTGCCGTCAGGTGCCCGGCCAGCAGCATGTCTGAGCGATTCTGCTCCCGGCCGGCTGAAGAAAACGGCAAGTCCGGCTCGAACGTTTGCACATAGTGCTGATCGACCACCAGCAGTTCGACCCTTGGATCGTCATGCAGAAACAACGCCGAATAGCAGCGATGAATGTTATCCATGACCGCCGATGTCATACCCGCGTGGCGCATGTTGGCGATGCGCAGCTGAAAAGTCGCTGGCGCCCGGCAGGCAATACTCAGCTGCGCCGCCCGTAACAGCGCCAAGGTATAGGCGCTGTCCTTTCCGCCGCTGAAGGCGAGCAGTATCCGGTATTGACCGATCCGTTCGATTCCTCCGGCTGCGACAATAAGGCGTTGAATCAAAAGTTGCAGTGCGGTTCGCTCCGCCCTGTTCAGATAACTCAACAGGCGCTGCAAGACTTGTTGATAGACATAGTTCATGGCTTGTTCGTGTAGAGAACTCATAACTTGATACCTGAATGATCAGACCCCGGCGACGATCTGAATATCATCTGCACTCGACTGTATGAAGAATCCATAATGCGTCAATACGGCCAAGTGCAATTTTGACTCATTGACGGACATCTTCCGAAAAGATGAAAAGGTGATGAAAACGTTCGCGAAACCCTCACCGGGCGGGGTGCTCCGGGACAGCCTTCAGGACCACCCGAACACGTCAGGGCCGGACCGCGGGGAACTACTAAACAGAAACCGGAGACGGGTGAGCCTGACCACGTCTTTTGCGGACACTGTAATAAATGGGACATGACTCGTTCCTTGAGTATGAATGACCGGGCCATTATCGGCAGGCACTTCTGCAATTACAAGGCACAGATCGGGGGTGCTTTTCCTGTCAGATTTCCACATAAACACGCGCACTTATAAACAGCGTGCGTTTATAAAGCTTCCGACAAAAACATTGAATACCGCGCTGAGACGGCACTTTGTAATTGATTAAATCCGTTTAAAGTCACTAAAGCAATAAACAAAAAAGCCTTCCAGATTATTCGGGAAGGCTTTGTCGGGTGCTGCGTGGCGGGTGACTTTGACCGGATAGCCACCTTGATCGGTGACTTGATCCTCTACATCGACGCCTGGCCAGAGGCGCCGACTACTCAATGGAGCGCGGTGAATTGCACTCAGGCCGATTCGACTTCGACCACAACACGACCACCCACGGGGCAGCCATCCATTACGCGGTGAGCTTCCACGATCTGTTCGAACGGGAACACCTTGGTCACTTGTGGCAGCAGCAACTTGTCGCGGGTCAGCTCGTTGATCTTGAGCAGCGCGCGCTCGACCGCTTCCTTGTCCTGGGGAATGCCCAGCTCAGGCTTGCCGGTGAAGTTACCGACGCAGTGCACAAAGAACTGAATGTTTTTCTGGAACGCGGCACAGGCCGGAAACTGAACCTGGTTGCCGCCTTGCAGACCATAGAGAATCAGGCTGCCACGGGGCGCCAGCACATCACCGAGTATCGACATCTGCGGGCCGCCCAGGCCATCGAGCACGACATTGACGCCACGTTTGTCGGTGTACTTGTTGACGGTCAGCAGCAGGTCCTGCTCTTCGGTCACCACGACCTTGTCAGCACCCAGCGACGTCAGGTATTTGCGGGCTGTGCCTTCTTCGTCATCGGTCTTGATTGCGGCGATGACTTTCAGCCCCAGTGCCTTGCCCAGCTGCAGAAACGCAGGGCCTGCGCAATGGCCTGCATCAGTGATTAGCGCGACCTGACCCTCCTTGACACGCGCAAGCTCCACATACGCAAAGTACGCTACCAGCATCGGCGTGTAATGAACGGCCGCCTGATTCGGGGTCAGGATGTCGGGGTATTTGGTCACGGAAGTGCGCGGCAGCACGATGTGCTCGCCGTACACCGGGTGTACGTTGGGGTTGGCGGACGGAAAGCTGGCGACCTTATCACCGACCTTCAGATCATCGACGCCTTCGCCGACGGCAGTGATCACGCCGGCCATTTCAGAACCCAGGCCGGCAGGCAGCTGCGCCTGGGAGGAAGCCAGATTTTGGCGCCACAGCACGTCGTACCAGGTGACACCGATCGCCTGGACGCGCACTTGCACCTCGCCGGGTGCGGGCTGCGCCACGGGCAGCTCTTCTACTTTGAGCACCTCGGCCGGGCCGAACTGATGAAAACGGATCGTGCGGGACATTTCGAACCTCGCCTTATGAACCTTGATGCCATGAACTCTATCCGGGCGCTGCCGGTAACACTATCAGTGGCTATTAATAGTCGACATGCCTGTCATCGATTCTGTTGTTGAAAGGCGTTCATTAGATAACCATCGAATGCTCACGTATTCAAGGCGGACATTGTTCTTCTCTCACCCCGACATTGCAACCCGAGGGGCAATTTCCGGATGAACGTTGCGTCCGCTGGCGTGATAAATGCCGCGTCGCGCGAGCCTTTGGGCGCTGAGGGCGCTTATGGGTTGGTCTGGGCGCATCACTCAAAGGTTCAGCGAGACATTATCAATGGTCGTGATGGCTAACACGTTTGTATGCTTGCGCCTGAATTTAACGGTGCGCAGAATCCGGCTTTGCCTTTACTATTCGGTTCCGAGCTGAACACAGGCTGCCGTTCTGGCGGCCAAAGTATCGACCCAATGTCTCCGAGACCCCCGTCATGAATCGCAACGACCTGCGTCGCGTCGACCTCAACCTGCTCATCGTGTTCGAGACCCTCATGCATGAACGCAGCGTCACGCGCGCGGCGGAAAAGCTTTTTCTCGGTCAACCAGCGATCAGCGCGGCCCTCTCCCGCTTGCGCGGCCTGTTCGACGACCCGCTGTTCGTGCGTACCGGACGCAGCATGGAGCCCACCGCCCGCGCCGTGGAAATCTTCGGCCTGCTCTCCCCTGCGCTGGACTCCATTTCCACCGCAGTGAGCCGCGCCGCCGACTTCGATCCGGCCACCAGCACAGCGGTGTTCCGCATCGGCCTGTCCGATGACGCCGAATTCGCCCTGCTGCCGTCGCTGCTCAAGCGCCTGCGTTCCGAAGCCCCGGGCATCGTGCTGGTGGTGCGTCGCACCAACTACATCCTGATGCCGGCACTGTTGTCATCGGGCGAGATTTCCATCGGGGTCAGCTACACCGACGACCTGCCGGCCAACGCCAAGCGCAAGGTGCTGCGCCGCAGTAAGCCAAAACTGCTGCGCGCCGACTCGATGCCCGGGGCAATCACCCTGGATGACTTCTGCGCCCGCCCCCACGCCCTGGTGTCGTTCGCGGGCGATCTGGGCGGCTTTATCGACGAGTACCTGGAAAAGATCGGCCGCAAGCGCCACGTGGTCCTCGCCGTGCCGCAGTTCAACGGCCTGGCCACCCTGATTTCCGGCACCGACATCGTCGCCACCGTCCCCGACTACACCGCCGATGTACTCACCGCCGCTGGCGGCGTGCGCGCTGAAGAGCTGCCACTGGAAGCCCGCACCTTCGAGCTGCACATGGCCTGGCGTGGCTCGCAGGATAACGACCCGGGCGAGCGCTGGTTGCGGTCGCGGATTCAGATGTTTTTTGGCGACCCTGAGAGTCTTTAGACGTCGTCTGGCAGGCTGTTCGGCTGATCATTTCTGCCTTTCCACAAACCATGGAGCTCCATTCACTTCCGGTAGATTGCTACATTGGGGGCACATCTGAGGGCATGCTTTGGATGGTTTGAAAAGGATGCCCCCAGCCTAAGGTCCAACAGTCTCCTTCATCGAAAACTCACCCGTTGTCAATGAGATCAGCAATGTTCACAGCGAGGTTCCCTATCATTTGCGATCCGGAGGATAGCGAAACAATGGCTGAGGTCGAGTCTCGGATTCCCCGTCCTAGAACCTTCATTACGTTATTTCCAGCGTTACGCGTTGGCGTTGAGTATCAGCTTTCCATCAGTTGTTCCAGCCCTACACCTTCTTGAGGTAACCAGTACCCCTCCTCCCAGAGCTCAGTGATCTGCCCAGAGAAATCCGGCAACCAAGATTTCACTAAATGTCGGTGTTCAGCGTTCAGTGACACAGAATCCCGGCGCCGCCCCACTTCTAGCAATAGGCGGTAAAAGCCAATGCTCGGCGTCAATTGAAGTCGATGCAAACGATTGAATTTCAAGGGAATATTCAGACCTTCAGGATCGATGTCACCGAAGTATTCTGCACTTTGGGCATCTCGCTCTCTCATGACCTCCAGCAAAGCCAGACCGGACGCGCAAATCGTATTTCCACCACCATAGACGATGGCGCTGTAGCGCTTGGCCTGCTCGTTCCACTCTCCCAGGCTCCAGAACGTGTGGTGGTTTTCGACCACGAGCACAGGTGCTCCAACGGCGTCTGAAGGTCGGTAAGCAAGCGGGTGCTCAACCCGCATCGCTCCGATGACACTTAAGGGCATGCGACCACCAAAGAGCGCTCCATTGCGCACCCGGGCGTCGAGAAATTTCTCATCCCCGAAAATTTCCAGCGACCGCTCACGCAACGGCACCTGCAGGAATCGACCGCGGCGCTTGATCAGCCACTCGTTGACCATAAAAGCTGTTGCTTGCTCGCTCAGTGACAGGCTAGGCCAGAACCCAATCTCCGGCAGCCATGAAACGCTGTTGTAGTCGAATGTCGACTTCTGCTTTTCTTCTCGCAACAAGGTAATGGCCTTGGGCATTGGAGGGTGGCCAAGCTTTTCGAAGCCCCTCGCGCCGGGTAATTTCAGCAAACCCTCAGACTCTCCTAGCCGCAACGCTTCGAGCAACTGAGCATCCCGGTTCGGCGTCTCGACCTGCTCCGGATAAGCTGCAAGCCAGAGGGTTCTGAGCGTCGGTAGCGTCACGCGCTTCCCTGCTTCCAGCCCAAGCGTTTTCAAAAATGCAGCGCTCATGGTTATACCGCCGCCTCAGCAAAGGTCGCCCTGGCCATCTCGATATGCGTGCGTTTTGTCTTGCTATTAACGCCGGCCTTACGAAGCCGGATGATCCGCCTGAACCCTTCGAGGATGTTGGCATCCGCATTGGCGGTAAAGCAGATCAGCTGGATACCGAGGCTGGTTGCCAGCTTTCTCTGCGCATCGATGAGGGCTCTGGTCTGGACGTTTGCGAAGGGGTTGTCCAGAAGCAAGGGCCCGCCACCGCCGCGTTTTGCTTGTGTCTGTGTGCTCACACGCATATGACTGACCAGCATGTAGAGGAACGTCGCGATGACAGTCCCTTGGCCACCTGACTTCTTCATGGCATTCACAGGCTGATACTGAAAATCGATGTTCTGCTCCATTTTCAGCATGTGCAGCCCAAACGACTTCTCGTTCGTAAAGCGCAACAGGCACTGCGTGATGATGTCCGCCCCACTGCTTGGGACGACGCCATCCTCGATCTGACTGTTCAGATAGTGGCGGATTTCGAGCTTGCGCTGCTCCGAGCTCTTCGCAGAAAGGTTGGCCGACATCTTCAGGATTTCTTTGCCACCCACATAAGGCGTTCCGGCGGGCATGGTGATTCCTGAGGCATATTTGACCAAAGAGCTCGCCGACGTCGCCTGGTTGTAGACCTCATTCACGCAGCTCTCGAAGTCAGGAATCATTTCGTTCAGCTGATCCATGACCGAAGCAATCCGGTCATGGATCATTTCAGCCAAGCGATCATGGTCGGTACATGCTTTGTCAAAATCGTCCTGACTGATGTGCATCGAGACCTCAGGCTCCACGGCAATGAAATCGCTGTGCGTGGCGACCCTGACCAAGTCTCGATGCGCCCTGCTTGTCTCGATACTGCAGTTTTTCACTGCTGCATCTCGCGCGGTTCGCATTTCTACCAAAGCGGTTACGCGCCGTTGGATATCTCCGTCCAGCGGGATCAGTTTGGGTTCGGCATTGGTAGCAGGGAATGCCGACGCTACAAAATTGACCTGGACGACCAGGGCATCCTTGCGCTTCTCATCGGCGGCGCTGCCGATACGTTGTTGAGTGATTTGCCGGCGAAGAGTTTCGGCCTCAGCGCCTCGCGCCACCGCAGCAGCCAACTCACGCTCCAAGGCATTGGAGACTTCCTCATCACCGAGTCTGCGCATGTCTTCTGAAGGCTCTTCAGGGGCGTGCTCGCGGATGAAACTGTTCAACACTGAGCCCGTTACAGCTGCGTCATGAACCGCTCTCTCCTTCTCGCCATCAAGCCGTGTGTTCAGCTTTTTCTGCGAGTCGATTTCTGCTCCGATGTCGATCTCACTCAGGGCGAGCTCCGTGATGAACGCGTCGTCAAGACGGCCATACTCCTTGAGGAATAGCGCTGCCAATTGAGTAGATCGGTCGCGCTGGTCTCTCAGTTGGTAACTGACGACGCCGAGCTTATGGTTTTCCTCCGCGGTCAGCATCCTCATGGCGTTTGAATACAGCGTCCGAATGACGCTGAGGTCATATCCCGTTTCTTGTAGACAGCCCTCGGCGTCGAAATCGGCGTCATACCGCGTAACTTGCCCAAACTCACGCTGTAGCTCGGAGACAGTAGCGGCAACGTCAACCAGATCCAGGCGAACCTCTTCCAATCTCAGTGAGTGAACGCCTTCATCCTCCCGAAGCTCATCCAGCAACGCGGTGATTTGATTCATCTCTCGGTTGATTTCTAGCAGTTCTCGACGCCCCGCTTCAACCTGGGATTCCCAGCTGGCCGCGTAATCAGACAGACGCTTGAGGCCGTTCTCGTGGGCCTGAATCTGAGCCGGGAGCGCTTCGATACGCGCACTCAGCGCTTCAAGCTCATGAGTCAAGCGGTCAGTGAGCTCAATCAGCGCAGTCCGCTTCGCCGTCGCAGACTCGATTTCTTCTTGGCGTTGCTCAACTTCCAATTCGATCTGTTGAATAGCCTCGCGCGTGTAATCGCGCTGAAAGCGTTGAAGGGAGGCAAGCGCCGACTGAGCTTGCCTCTCCCGGGCAGAGAAAGCGTCATGCTCGACGTGGGTCTGCTCGATCAGGGCCTGGCAATCTACCAACAACTGGGCGGCAGCGGCCTTATTGAAAAGCGAGTCCTTTTCTGGCCCGAAGACGCAACGATCTTCAGAAGCAGGTTCGGCATCCAGGCTCGCCACTGCCAGCGTCACAGGCAGGGAGAGGGGCAGCTGCAGGGACTGTCCGACTTGAATCGCTTTGTTCCACTCTTCCTTCGCGACATTGACACCGAGAAACCGCGCCGGATCTGACAAGACGAGCGCCCTCGCCTCCTCAGCGTCGGTTCGCAGATCAGCGACATAGGTGTTGGTTGCCCTGGCAGAGCGTATGCCAGCCGAGTTGAGCGCACGTACTACCCTATCAACGTCATCACTGCGCCCGGCCAAGCCGGTCTGTTCGATCGACTCCTGCTGTTCGTGCAGCTGTTTGAGGCGGATGACGCAGTTAGAGAGTTCGCTTCGGGTCGACTCGATAAACTGCTGAACATGAGTGACCAGTGCGGACGAGTGAGGATCACATTGACCGTCGACCAACAAGGTCAAAACAGGGTCATTGTGCAAGTTCTCAACGTTACGATCATATTCGTTCAGGCGCTGCTTCAACGTAGTCAATGCATGTTGCGCATGAGTGATGTCTTGCTGGGCCGAAGAGGTTTGCGCTTGCGCATCATCTAAACATGCTTTTTTCACCAGCCGCTGCTCACGCAACTCATCGAGCGTGGATTCAAGCTCGGTGATGACTGTCCTCAGACGCGTAATCGCTGAGCTCACGTCGATATCGGTTGGCAGCAGCCAGCCATTTTCGATCAACCCGTCCAGTATCTGGTTCGCTGCCCGAATACGCTCTTCAATCTTCCCCTTCGTGCCACTGAGCTCAGCCACCCTGCTGCTGCACTGGTTTCGCTGTTGAGCGATGCGCAAGAGGCCCGCTTTCAGTTCTGTCTCCTGCGCAAGCATTGAAGAGCGTGTTTGCTGGTACCTGTCAGTGTACTGTTGAATCAGGAAACGAAGCATGGCGCCGTTCTGAGAGGCCTCGTTCTCAAAAGGCCTCAGTTCTTCCTTGAGCGCAGCTGTTTGACTTTCCAGCTCGGCAATCACCTTCTCCACGTTGAAGATGTCTCGCTTGACCAGCGCACCGTTGAGGCAGTCAAGCCGCACCAATCCAGCTTTGAATGTCTGCTGCAATTCATCGGTACGCTGCTTGGCGGCCTGATCTTCACGAGACAGCTTGAGCCTCTGCAGCGAGAAGTGATTACGCTTGGCAAAAGCCGCCTCGTCATCTGCTTTGCTTGCGAGTTGCTCAAGCTGGTCGACTGCATTGTTCGCCTTCGTCAACCGCACATCCAGGGCACTTATCTGATCACGCATCGTGAATACGATGTCAGCCGCATCCTGCTCCACGGCCAACAGAGCGGCCTTGGCTCCAAGGAAGGCAGCTGCGCTTTCTCCGAAGGGTGTCATGGCCTGCTGAAGGCGCTGCAGTTCGTACAAGCGGGCTTCATACTTTGGCTTTGACTTAAGCCTATCCATCGTCTGGACGACCATGTCTCTGAGCGCGCTGGTGTGCTCTTGATTCATCGACAAATTCAACAGTTTCGTAACGAGGTCGCTTTCGGAGCTGAAAGACAGAAAACCCTCTTCGCTTCCCCCTTCACGGCTGTTAAAGGACAGCTGCATGCTCAGCAGTTCAACGTCGATCAGTCGGCGCTGCTCCAGGTGCGAAACCCACTCTCCTTGGTTGTGGGTGAGGTAGAAGTCGCCCTGGCTCTCCAGCCGAGCGTTTTGATGTGCCCAATTCAAGAAGGCCTGCATCGACTGAACCGGCGCGAGGGAAAGGCCCGGAACCGGCAAGTCTTCCCATGCCAGGCCAGAGCTGGCTTCAAAAGCAAAAAAACGGCGATCAACCTCTGACGCCCGGTCTGCGGCCTCCTTCACTTGAACTGCCTGACCGATGACCACTCGGTAAGACTGCCCGTTAGCGCTACGTGGAGGCATCACCCATTCAATGGCGATGAAGGATGGCCTGACATCGCGGGAGAAGTAATCCCTGAAACTGTGGGATTTGGACTGCAGATGCTGCAACCAGCGCTCCTGCTTGGGCTCAAAGCAGCTGAAAATGTAAGAGAGCAGTGAGGTTTTGCCCCCAGCATTCTCAAGGTTCATGCAACTGTCGATCGGCTCGCCTGTTGCAGGGTCACACAGGTCGAACGTCATCTCCTCATACCAGCTGGTGGGGGATCCGAACCGGTCTACGTAGATCCTTGAAATGCGCATAGGTCATCCTTGATTGGAGGGAGCGGCAGCTGCGGCGACAGCTTTAAAGAGGTTCGGTAGGGTCAATTCGCGCAACTGCACGCGTAGCTGGTGTGTGGGCGTAAAGATGGTCTTGTCGCGCATTTCCTCATTGCCCTCCTTTCTGACCAACCCATAGTCATGCAGCCGAAGCAGGCAAACCCTCACGATCCCATCCACAGACTTCATTGACGCCCGCTCAGCACCAGGTATGAACACTGGAAGATCCAGAAGGAAGCTCCAGCCCGGGCGAAGCTGTTCCGCGGCGTAACTATCGCCTTCAGCGGATGAACGCAGGGAATTCGCGATGGCAAGAACCTTGTCTCTTATCTCGGCCAAGGTGCTCGGAAATGGGGCTCGCCCCTCGTCTTCTATGTGGTCTGTAGTGGGATAGAACACTGCAGCAATCGCGAGATGGATCAGTACCATGGCTACCTTGTCCTGCTCTGACATGGATCGCCGCAAGTCAGACGGGCGCAGTGAAAAGCGGCTGTTTCTGCCCGTAGGAGCAATCACCAACCCTCGCTCACTCACGTCGAGAATGACCAACTCCATGCCGGCAGCGACTCCGTTGACCACCTCCGCGAACAGGCGTTCACCGCGAAACCTTGCCACCAAATGCCGGTAGTCTGCGTCGTTTGCAGGATTGGCCGCGACCGCCATTGCCTTGTAGAGCAGCGTGGCTGCATCCTGGCTATCACTGCTGCTCATTACTGCTCTCCTGCTTGATGACATATTTCAGGTCGTCGCCTGATACCACGGAAGTTTCGAACTCACCGCTCACGTGGGCATGAAGATGGGGGTAGCGTGACTCGCTGTCGGCGTAGGCTCGATAGAGCTCGTAGGCAACAGCTTTACGCTCCACGAACGACAGGCCTTCACGCTCAGCGAGTTCGATCAGTTGCCCAAGGTGCCAGGTCTGCCCGGAATGCATCTTCACGTCGAGCCATGCAAGGGCCGTTGCAATAACCTCAGTCGAGAAGGGATTGGGGATCTGCACAAACTCTGCAATTTCCCCATCGACTTCCTCTTCGTCGCCCTCGTACACGTAAGCGTCCCGTCGCTCCAAAAGCGCATCCAATAAGGTCGACAAATCAAAAATCTTGGGGGGGACTGCAGGGTAGAAGCTGAGTAAAAGGTCTTCTGTGACGCTGGAGATTGCACTCAGAGGCTTTTCCATGAGCGCTGGCAGCAGCTGAAGGTCTATGTCGGGCAAGCCAGAGCGGCGCCGAGCCCGAAAGCCCAACGCCTGCCCCTGAAGAAAACGATCACCCGCCCCTCCAATGTCATTCAGCAGGTTCAAACGCTGCAGGTTGGCGCGTTGCAGTTGCAGGTTGAGCTTGGCCAGTGGGGCGATGGCGTTCGGGTTGTCCATGCCGCGAATTTTGGTGGCAAGCGACTCCATCATGTGATGATCGACCGATTGGCGCTCTGAGACGTGATGGCGTGCTTCACTCAACCGCGGGCTGATGTCTTTGCGCCAATTTACAGTGCCCGGTGAACGATTGGCCTGGCGAATCATCTCTCGGATCATTTGTCGGTGCTCAATTGACAGCAAACGTGCGCGATTCGCGAGCTCCAGTGCTTGCTCAAAACGTCCGTTTTCGATGAGGTGAACCAGCATCTTTTCGATGAGAACCTGATAATCCTCAATTTCAAGATCTAGCATCCCCATGAGCACTACATAGCCCTGCTCGGTCGGGGTGAAGCGCACGGTACCTTCATGATCCTGCTCCAAGCGAACCAGCTTGAAGGTGAACTCTTTGGTCTCACCGGAGGGCGCGTGAAAATACGATTCACGGTGTGCTGCGTATTTATTGGTGGCGTTACTCAACGTATCCAGCACGACTTCCGCCACACGCAATCTGGCGGGCTCGCTGAGCTCGGCGCGCATACTGCCGGCGGTGACCATCAAGTGATCACGTACCTCGGTGAGGGTGTACCCCTGATTAATTGCAGCACCTTCCATCATGTAGAAAAGCGAGGCAAGGCAGAGGTAATTGGTATCCAGCCCCTCCAACACCTTGGAATCATCGTCACCGCGGTGCATCGACTTATTGATGTCAAGGCGCAATATCGGGCGCAAGAGCAGCAAGTTGCGTTGGTGGGCTGTCAGATCGACCAGGTCACCATTCCTCGTGTTAGGAGGCTCTGCCATGTTAGAAAGGTCGTTCATATTCAGCCCACGAATTCCTTGTCGAGCCGTTGGCACCGGCCAAGCCAGAACCGAATCATTATGAGGTGGTGTGACGGATACTAGCTTTATGCCTCTAAGCATCGCAACCAGAAAATAGAACGTAGACGATTTGATGACCAAAGACATTGCAGATCACTCGCAGGCGCAGCAGGAGCGCCTTGCCTACATCGAGCTGAACCTGTGGTTTCTCGGGGAAGTGCGACGGCAGATGCTGGTGAGGCGTTTCCAGATAAAGGCTGCGTCAGCGACCCGGGATCTGGCCCTGTATACCAGCTTGAATCCAGGCAACTTGAGCTACAACGTCAGAGCCAAGACCTTTTTCATAACCCCGAGCTTCAAGCCCATGTACAGCTTCAGCTCGCAACGGGTAATGACTTGGCTGTCTCAGGGGTTTGCGGACGGTTTTCCTGGTGTGTGGGCCGCAGGGGTGCCTGCTCTGCAGCCCGCACGCCTGGGTAATCCAAGCCTTGAAACGCTGGGCGTAGTGACGCGGGCCATCTTTCAACGGCAGCCCCTACTCATCCGCTACGAGTCTTTAAGCGGTGCAAGCGAGCGCGTAATTGTGCCGCATGTGCTGGTAGACAACGGGCTGCGATGGCATGTACGTGGCTTTGATCGAAAAACGCAAGAGTTCCGAGACTTTGTTGTCACCTGGATCATCGAGCCGCGGATTCTCGATAACGACGTGCCACTGGACTATGAAACGCGGGAATCCGATAACCAATGGAACCATCAGGTGATGCTGGAAATGGTGCATCATCCTGACCAACCTCGGCCTGAAGTAACTCACTTGGACTACAAGATGCAGGAGGGCGTGCTGAGGATGACTGTTCAAGCGCTGACTGCCGGCTACACCCTGCGCCAGTGGAGTGTTGACTGCTCACCTGATCACAGCCTCAGAGGCCCAGAGTACCGACTGTGGCTCAGGAATCATGAGGTGCTTGTAGGCGTGGATAACGCACTGCTTGCCCCTGGATTTTCAGAGTCAACTGCGGTCTAGTATCGCCCGCAGGTTGACATGCAGACCTGCTCTGAAAAGACGGTGGATGCTCCGTCGTCCTTCGACTCATGTGCGTCGGTCATGAGTTGCGGCGCGGTACCAGGTGGTAGGCGCCTCAACTCAAACTGGACAAAAGCATCGGGCGCTGGCTTGGCGCCCTGCCACTCATTCACTTGTTCACGACCACCTTGGTGGTCAAAGCTTACGCTCCCGGGCCATCAGTCCTGCTGCGATAACTACGGCTCGATTCATAACTCAGCACTGCAGAACCATTCATCATCCACCAAAGCCCTATACATGACCTTTCTCCAATGATTAGCGGGCAGGCTTTGGCTTTGCGCAACGGAACGCAGTTGCTCACGGAACACCTCAGGCGCCAGGTTTTTCATATGGCCTCTTCGCTGATCAACCAGGGTTCCCAAGTCTTCGGCAGCGCGCACTCGATAACGCCGTGCGATGTTGAAAAAATCGAAGTGATTCGAAGCTCGTTTTTTATTCACCTCCAGCCACTCATCAGGCGGGCACACTTTATACTGAATAGCGCAGGGCGTTTCGTGAGTGACCTCGGCTTTGATCCATGTGTCCTCGTGGAAGCACGCCTGATCGTAATAAGGGTGGATATGCTGTTGCGCAGGATCGGTGATGATCGGATTGCCCTTATCAGTATTGCAGTCCCTACAGGCAGGCACGAGATTGTAAGGCAGCACGGAAAGCTGCGGGTAGTTTGCCTTTGGCAGATAATGATCGAGTGTCTTAACATCCGTAGCCAGCCCACAAAGAGGGCAAACATCATGAGCAGATACTAGAATGGCGTTATAAAGGGAGCGTCCAGGCTCTCGTTTCACCATGTAGTATTCATACAGTTTGACAAGCTCGGACTTTTTTATGTCAGCGACGACAATTGGATCCTCCCCTCTCGCTGTTCGTAAAGGAGGAATCGTACAGGCTGAGCCTGCTTTTGCATGCTCAAGGTAAGCCAGCGCCGCGGTCTTGAAAAATTCTATTTCGCTCAGCATCCGATCTCTGTCAGATACTTCGTTAATTGCCGATACACATTGGCGGAAGGAGAAGTCAGGCTCGTAGTCCTTAATATTCATTCTCTTCATGGGGTCGCCTTCGAATGACTGTCCTTCGCCTTCGAGTCACGGTCTGCAATAAGCGCTCGCAGGATAGCTTGGGCCTCGAAGCCTAATCTCCCATCAAATTTCCGAAGAATTTTGTCAAACGTTTCGCCTTCGTCTACCGCAGCCTGAAGAATGGTGTGAAAACCGGACAGCTGAACTTCCAAGCCGAAGACTTCGCGCGTCAGTACGCCAACATTTTCTCCAAATGTCTCAATTTGCGGGCGTTTGGCGGCGGCAGAGAGCCCCTTTCGATTGACTTTCCAGGCACAGGAGGACGGAATCTCCTGAAGCACGACGGGCGAATGTGTGGCAATGATTGCCACGCCATTGCGATCGAGCATCAAATCGTTCAGGGCCCTGATGAAAGCGGACAGCAAAGGCGGATGAAGGTGGCTTTCGGGCTCGTCCAGCAGAACCAGTGTTTTCTCCTCTACCCGCTCAACCAACTTGGCAATGGTCAGGAGGACGATGGCATGCCCCGAGCTGAGCGTGGAAAAAAGCAATTCGGCTGCATCAATGTACTTGGCACTCGACAGCTCCACCTGGGTCAGCATTTCCATCTGGGCAAAATTGTCATCCGACTGCAGGCTCTTTACGGCTTTTTCCCACATGCGCCTTTTATAATCATCTCTGAAGCACGCTTGCAGTGCCTTTACATATTCGCTTTTAAGCTCCGAAGATCCCTTCAGTTCGTAACCATGCTCAGTGGGGCATTTCAAGCCCACGTAATAAAAGCATGTGCCCTTTGATGGGTCAGGTTGATCTGGCGGCGGACTGAATGGGTCAAAGGCACTAAAGGACACAGAGACGACGCTGCTGAAATATTCACGCGTGATGGGAATACGCTCCATATGCCACTGCCCAGTATGGTACAGCCTATCTTGAGTATTCCCCTGGCCGAGAGCGGCCTTTACGATCCCGTTGAGAATCGTTGTTTTACCAATGCCATTTCGCCCAATGAGTGCATGGACATTGCTGGAAGGTGCCGAGTCGGCTTCCACACTGAATTTCAGCTCAATGCCTGCCGTATCCTCCCCTCCTGATTTCTCATAAATGAAGTCATAGTTCGTACGTACCGCACCACCGCTCAAGACGCGCACGAACTGCTGCTTGATGCTCGGCAGACTCACGTCTCGTAGCAGTGATATAGAAAGAACTTCCTCATCGATCACGCTTTCAAGCAATTCAGGGTTTGCCGCGAGATCTCTCATGCCCGCTACGTACTCTTTTGCGAGCGGCTTAGGTACGCTGTTGGCAAGCTTGTTGTAGTACTCAACGTTATTGCCAAGAGAAAAGAACTCATCCGACAGTTCAGGAAAGTGACGCTGCAGCTTCGACATGGTACTGGTGTCTTTGGTCTGCCCGCGAAAACCTATCTTCACATTCCCTAAGTCATGCTCGACGCCGCTTTGGTCGTAGATGATGACGTAAAACATCGTCACGAAATCATAGTCGTTCCATCGGTCATATTTTAAATATGCGCAGTTTCTGGCGGTCGGGGGAAATCGATCATCTCGACCAACAACGTAAAAGTCCATTTAAGTCCTTATAAACATCAACATGAATTCGAATGAGCGATCTCATCATGCTCAGTGAGCTGGTGACGATTGGAGTCTTGCCATCGTCACTCAATCAGACCTATAAAACATTGCGTCTTGGTCGTGGCACTTATTTCTCAGTGACCAGAGCCCCGCTTAACTCAAGGCTTCATCCCACTGCCCCCTCGGGTCGCCTCCACTTGAGCTCGGTTGGCCTCTATGGCTTTCAACGCTGCCCGCCCCCCTCGCTTAGTAAGATCAATTCCGATGACCTGGATGTCCTCAACGCTGGGAAACCTCCAGGCAATGGTCAGCCAGTGCTCCTGCAGTGCCGTGACGAGGCCTTCAAACCTTACCGGCCCCTCGTTCGGGGTCTCCCAGGTAGCCTGGCCGCCATGATCGACAATCAAAAAGATGCCGCAGCTTGAGCTGACATCGCGCAGATAGTCTCTGCAGAGCTGATTCTCGAGCCGTTCGAAGTGTGCAGGCCCACTCCAGTTTTGCGACAGCTTCAGCTCCACGGGTACTGGCGCGTACACCTGGCTGTTCTCGAATCGGTAATCAGGGCGCTTGTCGTCAGCCAGCTGCTCTTCCTGCGGAATGACGTACCGCCCGGCCGCGCGATCTCTCAACCAGTTACCAATGAACTTCCGGACGGAGGTTTCCTGATTGGTCAGTAACAAAAGCTCCGCGTAGCTCGAGTCGCCATCTTCGAGATCATGCTTCAAATCCAGCAGCCGATCGATGGCCAAGTTCCAGAGTTCTCGATGGGTGGACGGCGTGCTTTCCAATGAGTTATGGAATTCGATGACCTTTGCGGGTTCCCAGGGTGGCGTCTGCGAATCAGCCGTAGCTTTCTGCTGCGCGTAATAAGCGCTCCATGGCCGCAGCCGTTCCGCGGGATGTGCGTGGGCGATTTCCTCCAAGGCAAGAAATGCTTCCTTCCCCGGCGTCTCGCGAATGAATGCCAGAAGTCCATCACGAGCGTCTTGGGCGTCGTCTCTCAGGCCTGGTGAGTAGACACCTCCCCCCGTCCGGTCAATGTCATCCTCGATCCGTACATGAGTATGGGTCAGCAGGTACAGAGTCTTGGCATGCTCTACCGTTTTGTAGTTCTGGCGGCAGCGGCTGTTAGTGTGGCTCCCCACGATGGCCGTCAAGCAAAGCATCGCGAACTTCGCCTTTTCTGCGTCTGATGGCAGCGAGTCGATTCGGGCAGCCAGCGCTAGGATAGCAATCCCAGGATTCGTGCCGATCCACACGGCGTACCAGCTCGGCGCCATTTCCAGGTCGACTTCTTCCACTGCTCGCTTGGAAGCAAGATCCGCCAAGGTTTCATCATCAACTGACGAGTTCTGTACGATGCCCAACACTCGCTGCAGCGCCTCGAGGGTTTTGATGGGGTGTCCTAGCCGGGCTAGGAGTGGGACAGCTAAGACCTCCCACATCCAGTCACCAGATGAGCGCACTTTGCGAATCGCCTCGTTGTTGTAAGAGTCCGAATACTCTGCGTCTAACTCATATTCGATCTCGCGCAACACAATTTCTTGGATCTGCAGTGGGTGAATCCTAGCCAGCTCCCCAAGCCAATCTGGAAAGCCATTCAGCTCGCGCAGGGCGTAACGGATAGCGAGTTTTGCGTCCTCAGTGGACATCTGTGAGAACGTAGATAGCTGTTCTTCAGCCTCGATAGCCAGACCAATCAGTCCAAATATCACCTGATATGGCGTTGAATTCGGCGCAGCCCCTTCGGAGGGCAACTTCGGACGATATTCCCGCCAAAATCTGACGGCACCGTCTCGGAATGCCTGTGCCACCGACGTGCCGAATTCCGCGATGAGTGATTGCCAATGCCCGGTACTTCGAGTGTTCAATGACGAGGAGTCTTCACGCATCCGTTCCATCAGATACGCCTGATTACGGTTCATGACGCCTGGATTAGAGCTGTTAATCAACCCCACATTGGCCGCGAGCCCTTCTCTCCACGCCTGTCGATTTCCCTCTTCTTCAGCTTTGCGTTTGGCCGCTTCTTGCTTCCACCGAGCCTGTTGGGTTTCCCACTCCTCCACGGGCCGTTCAGGTGGATGCAGCAGCAGCTCAAGCTTCTCGCGGAGGTCGACGTGGGTCTCGGTCACCTGTTGGAGCTTGACCTTCCACGAGGGTGGAGTTCCATGTTGCGAGTAGATATTGAATGCCATGCTGAGCGCCATCAGGCGGTCGTCATTTTCAGTCAGGCTAACGATCTGATCACAGGCGACGTCGAAGTTTTCCCTATTCAGCGACCAAAATGGCTGGAAACCGAGTAATTGCCAAACATTAACTACAGGCTCGCGATGTACTTGTCCTTTCCGAGCCAAGGCAACGTCGTACCAGAAAAGCTGGTAGTCGAGTTGAGGCCACGTAGTCACGATTTCCCTGAGTGCTTCGCCAAGCTCACGAGCGGCCCGCTCTTCGTGGCTATGCATCTGGGCAAGGATACTCAGGATCGCGAGAACTGACTCGTCGAGCGCTGACGGATCGCGTGCCTGGAGCAAACGAAGCACGCCTACGCCGGCAATCTCGACAAGCCAGCTGTATCCCTGAGAAATAGTGCTGAAACCCTGGGTCTCAGTGGGTGGTTTGTTCAGCAGCGCACTGATTCCGCGAATGAAGTTGGGAAGACTTTCCAGCGGCGATTCTGCTGCCAATGATGAAAGCTTGGTCGCCAAGTCGTCCCTACCGCTAAAACGTTCCTTGTCCGCGGATCGCTCTAGCGCCTCCACCAGCCAGGGAAGCCACTGGTTGTCGAGCGGCAGTCCATCCACAAGCTCAGCTAACCAGTCCCGGTTCACCTTCGAGTCACCCGTCAACAGGCCTATGCGGATGTCTGCGAGATCTTGCGGCGTCCCAAGATCGATCACTGCTCGGATTGCAGCTATGCGGGTGTGTTTGTGCGGGGAATTGAGGGCAAATCGCTTCGTCTCTTCGAGCGCGCCAATCACCTCGCCCTGCCAGACCATTCTTAGAAGGAACCAGGCGATGTCATCGTAGGTACCATATTGCGCCAGAAGTTCTTTGATGTCTTCAGTGAGATCGTGGTGCGCGAATCGCTGTACGGCCGAATAGTCAGTCATCGTCCAGCTGTGAGCCGGCTGCGCCAAGTGCTCGCACGCTTTGCGCAGCACTCTACGACGAGTGCTCAGAGGGAGTTGTCCTGGATCGCCTCCCTCAAAAAACACCTCTGGAGCAACTTCCTCTAGCCGAGCACATATGCGCTCATCTAACAGCGCCAACCACGGCAGCACTGGGCGCATGGATGGATTGATCACCTCCAGCCCGTATTGCGTCCGGAAGAATAGGTTCTCGATCTTAACTCGTGACGCCGCACCAAGAATGAGCGTGTGGAGCCATTCGGCTGTTAGATATTCGCGGACAGTTCGATGGTGAAAACGCACTGTCCCGTAGATACCAGGCTCAAAAATTGGCCGGCTCAGCAATGCTGCTGATTCTGTGTCGTTCCAATCCTTAAGGACGTCGCGAATCGGAATTCCAGATTTATTGGCGTCTCCATCCGGGACGCGAATTGCAGAAGTTTGCCCCAGTGTGGTGGCCGCTGCGATCAGGCGAACACCCTCCCTGAGTCTATCCGGGGCGATGGGCTTTTGTTCCGCCCTATCTTGGTCTCGTTCTTCGAAGCGGCGGTTAATGCTGCTCTGCATCAGTTCCAAGCGGGAGCCTATTCGGTTGTGCTCAAGCCAGAAGTCGACGAGTTCCAGGAAGTCCAGAGGGCGTGTGGTGAGCGACCATGCTTCTTTGCGATCCACTGCTGCACGAAATGCTTTGATGTCTTGAACGCCAGTGGCCGTTAGGAAGCGATCAACCTGCTCACCATGGATGTCATCCAACGTCACCAGGAGGAACGCCGTATCCGGTTGTGATTGGCTTGGTACCGTCTGAACAACATTTCCAGAGCCGTCATCCGTTGTGACAAATGTTTGCCGAGCTGCAGGTTCAAATGCAAAGGCCGTCTCGCAAAGCGCAAGATCTGTCCTTGCGCGCCATGCTGTACTTCGTCCGGTGATGAGTACGTGCATATGGGATGCAATGTTGCGGGTCAGGCGGGCAAGCTTTTTAACTGCCCGTTCAAAATCTTTTGGATCATTCAGCCGAGCCTCGTCGACAGAATCCATGAGCAGCCAGCCCTCAGAGCCTGAATCGATCCAGGCCTCGAACTCTTCATGCGTGCCCACCTCAAAGGCGTCTTCAACGTCCGCGGTTACGTTCTCGATGCGAAGAAAGAATGCGAATTTGCCCTGGCTGCGAAGCTCTAAAGCGACATTACGGATTTCAGCAGTTTTTCCTGAACCCGCCTCGGACAACAGAACCACTCGATTGTGACCCAGGAGGTCAAGCCAGGAGAGTTCCCCTTGCCCACCATGGAGGCCGCCTAGGTCGGTGTCATCGGTAGCATCAGAAGCGAGCAGGATTTTGGAGAATGTACGATCGAGCTGAATGAAGGCGTCCGAATGCCTGTTCATATGTAAGTCCTAAACAGTTCATGGGCAGGCCCGGCCGGGCCCGCAGAGGCTTCCACCATGCTACCTGAAATAGCGAGCCCTTCTAAGATGTCGCCCAGGTTGCGGATCATGGCGGGACGTGAATTGTTCGGATATTTGATCACTATCCTCCCAATAAACGCGTAAATCGACTCTGCAATCCTGGTGGTCTGGTCACACGAACCGATGATCCAGTGAGCTAAAAGTCCCTGCTTCAGGAATGCATCATGAACCGCAGAACCGCACCCTAGCTACCGATCTGGGCACCAACAAGAGCTACCTACAAGAGACATCTACACCAGGAACCTACCGGCGGCGATTGGGGGCAATACTGGGGGCAAGACCAAATATTTTTAGCCTGAAACCATCATGCTAGAGCCAAGTCAAAATGTTTTTTGGCTTGCCTGAGAGTTTTTAGGCATAGTTTGGCAGGCTGTTGATCTGGTCATTTTTGCCTTTATGAGCGAGCAAGCGGAGCTCCGTACCGAGCGCCACATCGAACCGCCCCCCCACCAAACATTCCTTTCACGCCAAGCACGCGGTATCTCTTGGCAGCAGCACTGGTCTTCATCTTTTTTGGTATGCCGCTGCTCTGTGGGATAGAGTTGCAGACTCTTTCCCGAGGAGTGCCTTAGCATGCAGGGCGGCTCGCGGCGACCGGGGACAATGTCGCCCCCCCCCCTTATGTAGTAGGAAGAATTGGGAATGTCAGGGAAAGCGAAGAAGCGCGCCGTGGTCATCATGGGAGCAGGAGCATCCGTTGATGCTTGGCATTCCGACTACAGTGGGGTTTGGAAAAGTCATCGACGCGGATGTTGCCGGCGACGAGTGGTGCCAGCGTACCGGCGGCTCTCAAGCCTATGAGGACGTTAAGAAGGCGCTGATTGAGTACTATCACGGTGATGCCGCTGAGGCCCACTTCGAGCGGGTCTACCATGTCCTGCACGAGCTCGATGCCTTCCACCGTACGCCTGGAGCTGTACCCAAATTCAGCCCTGTCATGTTGCCGTTCCTGACACCTGTCATGAAACAATCTCAGAATGCGCTTCGTGCCGCCAGCCGATGCATGCTCGAGTCCATCTACCGGGAAACTTCGAAGTTCTGCGACGCACCGAAGAAGCCGCTGGACTCTATGAAGAACTTCTTCCATCAATTAGAAGATCGTTTCGTTCCTCGGATCTACACGACCAACTACGACGACTTCGTGCAGCAGGCAACCGGCGATAGCTACTTCAACGGTTTTACTGACGACCGTGGCAGCTTCCTGCGCGTCAGTGCGCCTGACTACTGGGCCAACTGGGATGTTCCAGGCATTTTTCACCTGCATGGATCGATCCATATGGCCGAATGCTTGGACTTCCCATCTGGCCCAATTGGGGACATCGTCTGGTATCCCGAGCGGAGTGAAGCCATGAAGTGCATTAGTGCTTCAAACTCCGGCGTCAGCCGAATGGATGGCACAACATTCCAACGCGGAGCAATTCTGACCGGCCTAGATAAACTTAGCCGTCTGCAACAGTTGCCATTTGCCTTCTACTACGCGGGCCTGAGCCGCGAGGTTGTGGAGGCGGACTTGATCATAGTGATCGGCAGTGGATTGGCGGACGGCCACCTGAACACCTGGATCAACGCCGCACGCTCACAGCGCCCGGAGCTGCCATTGCTCTACATCGGATATTGGCATCGCCAAATGGCTACCCCAGGCGAAAATGCAGACGAAATGCCTGACGACTTCGTTGGCGCGATCAAGGGCTTTGATCTCGAGGATCGCGACATTGAACTCTTCCATCAACTTCATGTGGACCTGACTCAGGTTCGAGAGCAAGACGTCAGAGCGAAGGACGGTTGGACGATGGATCCACGCGGGAAGAGTGCCGTATGGTCCGACGGCCTCCAGTCATGCCTGGCCAAGTCTGACGCGCTTTGGTCCATCGTCGAAGCGACCGGAGCAACTTAACGAGAGGCCCCCTATGACGCGAGTTCGCGCCTCTAGAAAGCCAGTGAATTCCTTTGAGGATGGGAAGATCAACATCATTTACGGATTGAGCGGCACCGGCAAATCGTCAACATAGCTGAGCAAGAGCTTAGGCGCCCCCAGTTGCATTGTTCTGGAATGTTAGGAGAAGATCAGTTGACAGCTGAATGCGATCCATCGGAAGGAACCTATCATTAGCTCAATACGCCCCATCGACTTACGCCTTATAGATGACCTCGTCGACTTCGTCCGCGGTCCAGGCTACGTGCTGGATTTCTCCGATTCCAGCTTCTCGAGCTTTTTCGCCGTTGAATTGGAGATCGACATCGACGATCCCAAATTCACGGTGAATGGCAGATCGAAGGGAAAGCGCCTGCGTTACTTCTTGCAAATGTGCAATGACGTCACCGCGGTTCGCGCCCTTACAGCACTTTGGGAATACCGTGCTGAGTACCTAGCTCGCACTGGCGATCAAGACCCTGTCATCAATTCAGAGTCCCGCTATCAAGCGCTCATCCTTCGGCTTTCAAGCTTTTCCCCTCCACCGCCGACAGCGGAAAACTCAAATGCCAGCGTGGTTAATAGGCTAACGTTTGCAAAGATCAAGGCAGAGCTCCTGCAAGTCACATCGCTCAGTGCACAGGCGCGCGGTTATGCTTTCGAGGCCTTTCTCAAGAAATTATTCGACGCGTTCGGCCTTGCCGCCCACGAACCTTTTCGGCTACGAGGCGAGCAGATCGATGGTAGCTTCCAACTTGAAAGTGACATCTACTTGCTCGAAGCCAAATGGCACGGCCAGCCCATCGGGGTCGCGGAGCTACATACTTTCCATGGCAAGATCGAGCAAAAAGCAGCGTGGACACGTGGTCTTTTCGTCAGCAATAGCGGTTTTACAGAGGACGGTCTTACCGCCTTCGGACGGGGGAAGCGGGTGATCTGCATGGACGGCCTAGATCTTTACGATATGTTGGATCGTGAGATCTCACTTACTCAGATCCTTGCGCGCAAGGTTCGCCGTGCTGCGGAGTCCGGCTCACCATTCGTTCGCGTCCGCGATCTATTTCCACGCTAACAGGGAGGAAGAACGTGGCGCAATTCAACGATTGGTGCCAGTCGGTTGATGAGCATGTGGGTGATCACTTCCGTAGTGTATTAACTGCATTTCCGGCCAACCTTCCGGTAGGAATCAATGCGACGACGGCCATCGTGCCCGAGCACTATGCATCAGAAGAACATGTGGCACGTGCACTCGCCCGTCTCGGCAAGCCTGCTGCTGCAGCGTTGATACAAGGAAAGCTCCCAACGACTAAATCGATCCGATCCGGTGACCTAGGCGAGATCTATGCAACAGAGTGGATCGCTGAGTTCAGCGTATATCACGCTCCCATCAAACGTCTCCGCTGGAAAGACCATCGCAATATGGCAATGCGTGGCGATGACGTTATCGGTATCTTTCTAAACCCCCAAACCCAGCAGTTATGTTTCTTAAAAGTCGAAGCAAAGAGCCGCGCAACTCTCACCGCTAGAACCCTCACAGAAGCCAGAGCCGGGTTAGATAAGGATGGCGGGAAGCCGTCTCCCCATGCGCTGTCCTTTATCTCGGAACGTCTCTTTGAGCTGAACGACTTACCTCTCGCCGACGCAATCGATGAAGCACTGCTCAAGCATGGCATACCGATACAGAACGTCCGGCATCTGCTTTTTACGTTCTCTGGTAATGCGCCAGGCAATATGCTAGTTGCCGCTCTCCACGGGTATCCAGGGCCGATCAATCAGTGGGGGGTTGGGTTGCACGTAGAAGGTCATGCTGCCTTCATCGGTGCGGTTTACGACGGAGTGATCGCTAATGCCAACAACGCCTGAGGCAATTGCAGCCGATATCGCGGAAGCAGCGACCGCCGGCTTCCGGGGACGTCTTATCGCACGAGGCCAAGCGCGCGCAGTCATATGGCGGGATGGCATACTCCCGCCGGACGCTCCGGCCTTCGCATCGCAACTTAGCTATGACTTGAACTCCTACGGTTATACGCTTCTCGGGCTTGGCCTTCGTCTGCGCGAGCTTGGCGGCGAACCTGCCCAGGCGCGTGTTGCCTTTGAGCAGGCTGCCACCGCTCTTGAAGCTGTTATTGCCAAGGGAAGCCAGCAAGAGGTTGACCGCGATTTCCACTTCATCATGGCAGCTGCGAGCTATCATCTGGCGCATCTTTCAGCACGCGCTTATTCACTTCTCGCAATCGTCCAAGCCGACCACAATTTCGCGCCCACAGAACGGATGCTCGCCCTGTTGATGCGGCGAGACCTCGATACCCTTAGCTCTAGCGTGCTCGGTTATCGAGCATCTGGACAAGGCAGTGATGCCAATATCACTGCTCAGATTCAGGCTGACTTGAATCAAGTAGAGGTTGCAGAAGCCTTTGTAGAGGATGGTCACGACTTCCTGCTCGACGGGCTCGACACAGCGCTGACCGATTCATTCATGGCAGCCATGTCCTTATTTCTCCTCGCCTCAGAGCGCGGCGAGCGAGCGTTGCTCGACCAAGCACTAGAACGACTTCGTATTAACCTAGGCATTTGTAGCGAATTCAACCTACTGCCTCAGTGGTGGGTCCACCGTGTAACAATCCACCTCTTGAACGACCTCTGGTCGAGTACCTTCCACGAGAGGGTACCCCTTCTTTCCGCTGGTGGTGAAGCGGCAGAATGGCCACGGCTTCGAGAGTTGTTTATCGCGCTCTTACATCAGCGTCCGAAGGCAGAAATCGATTTGTGGCCATCTCAAATCGAGGCCGCTGCTCGTGCGGCAGACCAAACTGATGACCTTGTCGTATCACTTCCCACCAGCGCCGGTAAGACTCGTATCGCCGAACTGTGCATTTTGCGCTGCCTGGCCAGCGGCAAGCGCGTGGCTTTCATTACGCCACTGCGCGCGCTATCAGCCCAGACAGAAGCGACTCTGCAGAAGACGTTTGTTCCGCTCGGTATGACAATTTCTGCGCTATACGGCAGCATCGGGGTCAGTGGGTTTGATGAGGATGCGATTCGAGAGCGTGACATTGTCGTTGCGACCCCCGAGAAACTCGATTTCGCACTTCGCAACGATCCGTCACTTCTCGATAATGTAGGCCTGATCGTTTTTGATGAAGGCCATATGATTGGCCTCAACGAGCGTGAAGTCCGTTATGAGGTACAGATCCAGCGGTTGCTTCGTCGCCCGGATGCGCACCAGCGGCGAATTGTTTGCTTATCTGCAATTCTGCCAGATGGCGAGCAATTAGATGATTTCGCCGGATGGCTACGACGAGACCAGCCGGGCGGCCTCGTTAGGCACGACTGGCGCCCGACAAGACTGCGGTTCGGCGAGGTAGTATGGTCATCACCTACCGCGCGCCTGAATTTACGAGTCGGCGATGAACGCCCCTGGATACAGAGGTCCTGACGGGAGCAGCACCACCAAATTGGGCGCCACCCAAGCGTAGACGTACCAAGTTGTTTCCTTGCGATCAGCGAGAGCTTTGTATCGCCACAGCTTGGCGGTTGGTCGACGATGGACAGACTGTTCTTATCTTTTGCCCTGAGCGTCGCAGCGTTGAGCCTTACGCAGATGCCATCGTCGATCTCCATGAACGTGGGGCGATCCGAACATTGCTTGAGGCTGACCCCTTAGTCCTCAGCACCGCTATCGCACTAGGGGAGGAATGGCTCGGACCGAACAGTCCTATCCTCGCATGCCTTCGTCTCGGCGTTGCTTTGCACCATGGCGCCTTGCCGACCCCTTATCGCAAAGAGGTAGAACGGCTACTACGCGACAACGTAGTGAAAGTAACGATTTCGTCGCCAACATTAGCCCAAGGACTCAACCTGTCAGCTACAGCCGTCATCATGAATTCTCTCCATCGCGCCGGTGAAAGGATCGAGATTTCAGAGTTCAAGAATGTAATTGGACGAGCGGGTCGAGCGTATGTCGACATCGAAGGCATAGTGCTCTTCCCTATGTTCGAAGACGTCATGAAAAAGCGGCGTAATTGGGAGGCTCTAATCAACGATCTTGGAGCGCGTAATATGGAGAGCGGCCTAGTGCGGCTCGTCGTCACGCTGCTTAGCCGTATGCATGCCCGCATCGGAGGGGACCTTAATCAACTTACCGAATATGTCGTTAACAACGCTGCAGCTTGGTCCTTCCCCGAAGTCGCGAATGAGAAGCTGGAGGATCGCGAGCGTGCCATAGCCGACTGGGAACGTCACGTCGCAACACTCGACACTGCTATCCTCAGTTTGATTGGCGAGAATGACATCCCAGACGCAAATATTGAAACTGCACTGGATTCCATTCTTCAGTCCTCTCTCTGGCAACGTCGCCTGCTGCGGCAACACGAAAATGCACAGCAGGCACTCAAGGCCGGCCTCGTTTCACGTACCCGGCTCATTTGGAACCAGTCGACGGCGGAGCAACGTCGAGGCTATTTCCTGGCGGGAGTGGGATTGCAAACCGGACATTCACTTGATGCCATCGCCATGGACGTCAACCCGCTTCTTATACAAGCGAACGGAGGCATCCTTACAACTAACGCAGAAGTTGCGATTGCAGCAATAACCGGCATTGCCGAGCGCGCTTTCACGTTCTACCCATTTACACCCGACCCCATACCGCTCAATTGGCGAGATATTTTACGCGCATGGCTGTTGGGACAGCCTATTGCCCCAATTGCCGTAGGGCAGGAATCGGAGACACTGCAGTTCCTTGAGAGCGGGCTCGTCTTTCGCCTTCCTTGGGCAATGGAGGCCATTCGTGTCCGTGCGGCGGCGAATGGCGACACCGTCGACGGGTTATTACTCGATGAGTATGAGCTCGGATTGGCCGCAGCCGCGGTTGAAACCGGGACGCTGAACCGTTCGGTTTCAATTCTCATCCAGGCGGGCTTCAATTCGCGACTAGCAGCTATCAAAGTAGTCAACGATACGGGCGCAACGTTCCAGACTGGCCTGGCACTTCGGCAATGGCTCAACTCAGAAGCTATCGCCATCTGGAGCGCCTCACCCGATTGGCCCACTGCAGAGACAAAATCAATGTGGGCAGAGTTTTTGAAATGCTTCTCTCCCCGAGATCAACAAACTTGGGCTAACCGACAATATCAGGCACCTGTTGAATGGCTCGGCGCGCCCCCGCCTCCAGAAACTCCTGTTCAGATTTACGAGTGGGCCGGCCAACCACGCGTTCTTGCAGCAGATGGCGCACCGCTTGGTACGGTTCAGGCTGCGTTAAATCCCGCACGAGCCGGACTGGTGCGTGCGAAGATGGCACGAAACGGCAACATGGTCGACATAGTCTATTTGGGGCCAGATGACATACAAAATATGTGATTCAGACCACTGCATAACTCAAAAAGGTTGGGGTGAACGGTGGGGCGGCGATCGTAAAAATTTTATGTCCTGCCGAGCGTTGGAAAAATGTGGACTGCGTAGACTAGCGCTGCCCTATGTGGAATATGCGTGCTCTAACCCCTCGTAATTTTGCCCTGCAAGCCGGAGCAACCTCCACGCCCGCTCAGCTTCAGCTCCTGGAGAGACTAGCGATATGGACCTGAGTCAACTCTTCTCACTACCACCAACGGAGTTCGCGAGGCTTGTAGATGAGGATTACTTCGATTGCAATGGCATCTACATCATCGAGGTTTACAACGCCCTCATGCGCAGCTGCGTTGACTATCCGTCAGAGGTAGTGTCCCTAGCGAAGGCTGCTATAGATGTCTACCTCGCACAGGAGAGGCCCGATGAAGCCATCCTTTATATGGAGCTTTACGCTCGAACAGAGTTGATTCGTAAAGATGTTGGTACGGCCCTTACTGTCCTTGAGTCGATCGCGCAAATGGATCATGAGCGTAGCGAAGACACCATCCTAGAACTGGCAGACGATATCTTGGGGGACATTGATACCTTCGGCGTCAGCATCGACCAGCGTCCCCGGATAATGAGCTCTGTAGCGGCGTTTTTCAGCCGGTACGAGCAATCAGAGCGTATTGTCGATCTGTATCTCCAAGCGGCTAATCTGTATTCCAGGCACGGAGCTCCGCAGGCAGCTACTAGGTGTGTAACCAGTGCAAAATCCATTTCAGAGCAGATGCAATGCAGTAGTTTGGTTGCCAAATGTCATCTCACCATGCTGGCTGTTCACTGCGAGGCCGAGGAATATCAGCAAGGGGTCGATGCTGCCAACCTAGCTATCGACATCCTGACCCAATCCAGGGAGCCAGTTCCAGCCGTGGTCATGGCGAACCTTGGAGTGGCTTACATGAACTTGAATGATCCCGAAAACGCCATCAGATGTTACGAGCTAGCGTTGGGCGATTCGAACTTGCCGACAGATGTTCTTCCCCAGGTACGCACCAATTACGCAATTTGTCTACGTCGCTGCGGCCTCATTGCTCAAGCAGCGTCAATGATGGAGATTGCTATCGAGCATGCAAACCAGGATTTTAAGGATCCTGAAGGCCTGCTTGAAATGGCGCTGAGCGATGCAAAGATTGTCCAACTCCTCGGTGATACACCTCTGTTAATTAGCCGACTCAAAGAAGTTGTGACGTGCCTCGACAGTGTCCTCAAGGATGTTCTCCGCCTTCACCACCGCCGGGGCCTGAGAGCCCGATATTTCTGGCGAATTGAAGAGTTGCTCGCCTCCCTGCCCGCGTCAGGCTTTACCCATGACGTTTTAGCCCCGTTGATTTCGCTCAAAGGAAACGCCATGGGTGATTGGCTTACGATCCTCATGTGGGCTGATCGCACACGTGCCGACGCCTCAGTCGATCCTGCTGTACTCAAAAAGATCGACGACACCCTCATGCGTATCCGGGAAATTGGAGCGCCTCACCTTTTCGGAGGGCATGAGCAGAAAGACGACGCCTGGAATGAGGAGAATGCTGCGCAAGCCTGGGATGAACTATCGAATGTAGCCGCACTTATCTATGCCAAAGGCAAGCGACCGCTCGACCTGGCCACCTCCGAGCATCAGGTTGTTCATTGCCTTCAGCGCCTTCAGGAACACCATTGTGTGATGCTGATGACTTCCTCCAAGGAAGAAGTCCTCCTATGGTACTTCCTTGAGGGGCAATACCGGCGGGTTCAAATTCCTCTGGACGTGGTGACCAATTGGAGCAAGGCGCAAGTGGATCACGCCCAGCAATTCCTTGACCGCGCGGGCTTCCAACGCTCGCTCCTGGAGGCCATCAACTGCTTGGCTCCTTTGCTTGATCCGGTGTTCCAGCAAGTCAGCGCAAGTGGGTGCAAAACAGTGCGATTCCTGGAGGATCGACACTGCGAACTGCCTCTGATGGCGTTAGTGCTACGTAATGCCGAACTAGCGACCAAGATGGAAAAGGGGACGTTTGAATTTCGTATGGTGCCGACACCGGTTCTACAAGGCGCCGGCCCCGTCGAGCCAGTTGTGGCTCCGGTAGCGATCATCGACCCTGAAGGCGACTTGCACCTCGCACCTTATGAAGCAGCTGCCTTCTCCAGGGCCGCGGGCTTGCGATCCCCCGCCACTCTACACACCAACGGAGAAGGGAGTCTGCTGGATGTCTTGCGACCATACGACGCTTTGGTTGTGTCGACCCATGGGCATTCATTGAAATTTTTTCAGGACGCCTACTTCGCGCACCTTGGAAACCCTGGCGAGCCACACCTCATCAAGGTGTCCTCTATGCAGGCAGCTGCACCCGATCTTCGCTTGAAAATCGCGCTCCTCAATACCTGCTACTCAGGCTCGCGATCCACGAAAAATGGAATAGGGGAAATTGTCACAAACGATTCAGTTGCTATCCCAAACCTGTTCCTGCTCAACGGACATGCAGTTGCGCTAGCAGGTTCCTGGAAGGTCTTTGACATCGTAAGCTTCGCCCTCTCGATTTCGGTGGGTGAAGCGCTGCACTCCGGCCTGGCCCCATCATCTGCACTAGCCAGTGCTATCGCACGATTACATCGTATGCGTAAAAGCGACTTGGAATCCTTGCTGGAAAAGCATCTGCCAACCGACATGCTCACAAAAATACTGCAGCCGATGCAAAACCAACCTGATAAAGGCATTTTTGCTCATCCCTACCATACCTCAGGCATGGCGATACACGGGCTCCTCTGAACCGAATATGCCCGTAAATCGCTCTTGAGGTGCATAGCACCAGAACCTTCTCAGGCGGGTTGAGATAGAGCCCGACGATATCCTGAACCTTGTCGACGAATGCTGGATCGGTCGAAAGCTTGAAGGTGTTTTCAAGGTGAGCCTTGAGTTCGAAAGCATGCCATATGCGCATTACATTGACAGGAGAAATACCGGTCGCCTGACTGATGGTGCGAATGCTCCAATGGCTGGTGTCAGGTAACCGTCCGGCCAGCACCCTCTCCTGACAGCCCTCCAAATTAGCCAAGATAGTGGACACCATTTTTTAGTGGACA